>NZ_JBIXLP010000066.1:0-89485 GCF_053543535.1 Providencia sp. AGC89 | reverse complement strand
GTTCCCAGGCATACCAAAGCCAGCGTTGTTGTTTCTTATTAGCCACAAAAGACCACTGTTCATCGACTTCACAAAGGAGTTCAATGTGCAAATTATCAAGCGGTAAAGACGTTACCTGCTTCGGCGAGAGTTTTTTAAAGTACGAACAACCGCATTAATGCTGATATGAAGGGCCCTAGCAGTATCACGAATACCGGCATTATTCATCGTGAGGTCGATAATTTTATCTTTAGTTCCGGGTTGGCAAGCACGATATTTATAATCGAGTTGGAAGCTTCGGCAGCAATCTTGGCAACGATAACGTTGATGACCAGTGCTACCTAATCCATGTTTTTTCACTGGGAGCGTTTGTTGACAAAATGGGCACCTTACATCGACTTTAGCCATGAATATTCTCCGATAAATTACCCTATATTACAGGTTAATCACCGGATTGAATACATGACCCAACCGACAGAAGAATATCAAGATGAAATTGAACGCCCATTTAATTTAGCAGATATGAATGTCAAACTTACATTTGTATTAGGTCATAGTGATATTGCGGTTACTGAGCTTAATAATATCCAACCAGGTTCTATTTTTTCTATTGGGGAAAATAAAGAACGCGAAGTTAAAGTCTATGCAAATAAGCAACTCGTTGCTGAAGGTGAGCTTATTTACTTAGGTGATGATAGTGAATTAGGTTTGGAAATCACTCGCATAATTAGCCTAGGTGACTCAAGGGTTTAATATGCCAACGGTACCACAAGAAATCCCTTTATTAGCATTAGTTGCATTTTCAACATTATTACCCTTTATTATTGCCGCAGGAACATGCTATTTAAAAATATCGATTGTATTAATTATGGTTCGTAATGCAATGGGTGTACAGCAAGTTCCTTCGACCATGGTATTGAATGCAATTGCTCTATTATTATCTCTATTTGTGATGATGCCAGTATTGCAGGACGTGAATAACTATATGCGCCAAGAAAGCGTCGATTTTAGTAATGTTGAATCGATTGATAACTTTGTTGATGACGGGCTAGGACGCTATAAAACGTATTTGCAAAAGTATTCTGACCCACAATTAGTGACTTTTTTCGAATCCCTTCAACAGGGGCGTACTGAAGACGAAATTAGTAAAGAAGAAGCCGAACCAACATTATTTTCATTATTACCTGCTTATGCGTTAAGTGAAATTAAATCTGCATTTGAAATTGGCTTCTATGTGTACTTACCATTTGTTGTTATCGACTTAGTTATTTCCAGCATTCTATTAGCATTGGGAATGATGATGATGAGCCCTGTAACTATTTCAGTTCCTGTGAAATTAATTTTGTTTGTTGCTATTGACGGATGGACGTTAATTTCCAAAGGGTTGGTAATGCAATATTTTGAACTTGCACAGCATTGACGTGGGATATTGATATGGATGAAATTGTATATATCAGTAATAAAGCAATGTTATTAATTGTTGTTTTATCAGCAATCCCTGTCATTGTTGCGACGGTTGTCGGGTTATTAGTAGGGTTAATACAAACCGTGACCCAACTGCAAGAACAAACGCTACCTTTTGGCGTTAAGCTATTAGCTGTATTTGGTTCGTTATTTATGATCTCCGGGTGGTTAGCCGATAAGGTAATAAATTATACAATAGAGGCAATTACCATTGCGATACCTGCGGTAGGGTTACTCTAATGAGCCAAGAGTTAGTTTCGCTGGCATCATATTTGTTTTTTTTGTTTCAGCAAGAACTCATAAAACTAGCATTAGCATGGTTACGAATAGCGCCCGTGATGTTCTTTTTGCCTTTTTTTAGCAATAAGCTATTAAATGGAGGGGTCATCAAAAACTGTGTAGTTATGTATATTGCATTGGGGTTATGGCCATTTTTTGCAGGGGCAAATATTCAATGGGATCAAACAAATTTAGCTGAAATTTTTTTATATGAAATCGTAGTCGGTTTAATATTGGCTTTCATCTTAGGTTTACCTTTTATGATCGCAAGTGTGATTGGTGAGCTAATTGACACTCAGCGTGGTGAAACCATTAGCAGTATTGTTGACCCTGCAAGTGGGACGGAAGCGTCTGAACTTGCTGTTTTCTTGAGTTACATTGTTTGTATGGTATTTTTAGCGCAAGGAGGGATGTATCAACTTTCTGTAATTTTTGCACAAAGTTATCATTTGCTGCCATTGGGGCAAGGGTTTTCCTCTTTTAATAGTCTGCCTCTGGGGGAATGGTTGAATAACATGGTATTAAAAGGTGTTATTTTAGCTGCGCCGATTATTGTAACTTTATTTATTACAGAGGTTGCACTAGGTTTATACTCCCGCTTTTGTCCTCAATTAAATGCGTTTTCATTATCATTGGCAATCAAATCAATAATTGCATTTATTGTATTCTTACTTTATTTTCAAAATGAAGTGCCAGATATATTAGTAAATATGATTTCATTGTCACCATTACAAAGTGTTTTTCTTGCTGATTAATTTTAATTAGGCTAAGAACTATGGTGAAAAATTATGGCAGAGAAAACAGAGAAGCCTACTGACAAAAAAATTAAAGACTCCGCTAAAAAAGGGCAAAGTTATAAAAGTAAAGATTCAGTAGCAGCAATTGTATTAGTCGTAAGTGCTTTTGTATTCGATGGAATGACAAGTTTAGAAGACTTGGCATTTTTAATGAGGAAAATACTACAATCACCGTCGAATATTAATATCGATACTTTACTCTGGGAATTTTTTGTTATTTTTATTGGTGTTTTATTACCTATTTTACTAGCATGTTTTTTAGCTGGAACAATAATTTCATTATTACAAAGCCGTTTTAGGCTCGCAACAGAAGCAATAAAGCTTGATTTTACTAAATTAAATCCTATCGCGGGCTTAAAAAAAATATTTTCTTTGAACTCACTAAAAGAACTGATCAAAGCATTTTTATATTTAATTGTATTTATTGTATCTGCAGTGGTCTTTTTTTATCTTTGGCGGCACGATATTTTTATGCTTTATCGTACTGTCATCGATGGGATGATCCATCAATGGGCAAGCTTATCGACTACATTTATTGTGGTATTTTTGTCTGTTGCATTGTTGATTATTTTAGTGGATATGATCACTGAGTTTTTCTTATTTATTAAAAACTTAAAGATGGAAAAACAAGAGGTTAAAAAAGAGTATAAAGATAACGAAGGGGACCCTCATATTAAAAGTGCACGTAGAGGGTTGCATCAAGAGTTGTTATCAGAAGAAGTTAAATCTAATGTCCGTAATTCGACATTTGTTATGGCCAACCCCACTCATATTGCAATGTTAATTTATTATGATTCAGATATTGCTCCATTACCCTTTTTACTGTCAAAAAGTCGAGGTATGCAAGCTAAAGCTATTATTAAATATGCTGAGCAACAAGGTGTCCCAGTTGTTAGGGATATTCCTTTAGCAAGGAACATTTGGCGGTTATATAAGAAAGACAGTTTTATAGATGAAAATGGGTTAGAGGAAATCATGCAAATTATATCTTGGTTAATTAGGGTCGAATTAGTGAAAATGGGAATAGATGTGGATGAAGCTTTGAATGAATTAATGGGGAAGGAAAGACATTGATTTATAATTTTCTCGAATGAAATTAAATAATTCATAGAATAAATCGTTTTTTTAAAGCCAAAACAAATCTGATTAATTATGATGCAAAAGTAAAAATGCATCATATATTCAATATTAATGCAAAGGTAAATAAATGAATAATACCCAATATGAAGAATCACAAAATATTGATATGGACGAATTGCTCGGAAATATCACAACAGCACTAATGGATGGTGCGACTTATAAAGATATCCATGGTATCCCACAAAGTACAATGGACGGTATCTATTCCTATGCTTACGAATTTTATCAGCAAGGAAAATTAAAAGAGGCTGAAACTTTTTTCCGCTTTTTAAGTATTTATGATTTTTATAATACAGATTATGTCATGGGGCTTGCTGCAGTTTATCAATTAACGAAACGTTATGACAAGGCCACTGAATTGTATGCTTTAGCGTTTGTTCTTGCCAAAGACGACTACAGGCCATTATTCCATGCGGGGCAGTGTAATTTAATGATGAAGAAAAGTAGTGCGGCACTGCATTGCTTTGAAAGTGTATTGGAAAGCAGTACTGATGTTGATTTACAAAACAAATCACAGGCTTATTTAACGGCATTAAAGAAAAATCTTGCAACAGTAGAGCCCACGGACCCAAGCTCTAATACTTAAGGATATAAAAATGGTTGATATTTCAAATAGTGGAAATAGCGAACGAATAAAAAATATTCACACTTTTCTGAAGGGTGAGAACCCGTTAGCTTTGACGGAAGATATCACGAAATCAGTTCTAGTCTTAGAAGAAGCCTGCGGGGCATTAGCTTCAACAGAACAAATGAAACGTTCTCGTGCTGAAAATTCGCCACAATTAAATGCACCAAAAATGCGGACGATGGCTAAAACAGCAAACCCGCAAGGGGCAAATTCGCCTCAGCAAGAAAAAAGCTTTAATGCAAAGGCGTTACTGATAGAAACTTTTTCAACAATACGCCAATTGTTGCACGAAGGGAATATTAGTGAGTTGAGTAACAAAATAAAGCTACTGAATGTAGAGTCTGAATCAATCAGAGAACAAGGTAATATCCTTTTAGATACTTTTAAGAAAAACACCGATGCATTGAGTAGCTTGCATGACCAATTTGAGGAGCAGCAAAAAGAAGATAAAACACTGCGAGCGGAGTTAAATAGCTTAAACAGACAATCTGATTCTTTACAAGAACAGTTCGAACAGGCTGGCCTTAAGCTACAAACTGCACAGGAACAATTAGCTGAAATCAATGAGTTAATTACCATACCTCCAGTCAACTCCACCGATGCAGAAGATATTGAAGCATTGAATAAATTGTCACAGGCAAAGCAATCTTTAACTCAGACAATTGAAGGGTTAACCAGCCAAAGCAATAAATTATTAGCAGATAAGCAACAGTTAAGCCAATCAATAGCCACGCTAAATCACCAAATCAACCTATTAAATATTCAAGTACTGGCAACAGCTGAGTCGGTAACAAAACAGGCGGAAATTGCACAGGAAGATAGCCATAAGCTAAACCAGTTCTTTGAAAATGCACCACGCAGACCTGACATTGATGGTGATAAATGGGAGAACACGTTAGCACTTTTAACCATGCTAACAGCCCAGCTTAAAAAAGCGATGAACGAAGACTCTATTCGTAGCATGAAAGAGCAAGAAGAGGTCATGATGAAAATCAATGAAGCCTCTCGGAAAGACTCAGAGAAAAAAGCCAAAGAGGCCGCGGAAGCTGAACGTAAAGCGGCAGAATCAAATAAAGCCGCTTCTTGTGCGAGTAAAATTTTCAGTTATGTCTTATTGGCTGTTTCAGTGATTGCTACGGTGGCAACTTTTGGTGCTGCTGCACCGTTGACGCTTGCTATTGCCGCCATTGGGATTGCGATGTCAGTTGCAGATATTGTTCTGGAGGAAACGGGACATGGCAGCTTAATGCAAATGCTGGCAACTGAAATTTCTTCTGTAGTAACCGATATGCTGATTGAGTTTGGTGTTGATAAAGATAAAGCGCAGCAGATCGGCAGCATTGTTGGAATGATTGTTGCCGCGGTAGCGTTCTTAGCTGTCTCATTAATTTCAATGGGGTCGATGATAAAAAACATTGTTAACACAGTGAAAAGTGCCGCTAAATTATTAATGAAAAACGTGGGGGCATTGCTAAAAAATACCATTAAAGCAATGCCTAAAAACCTAACGAATGCATTAGGGAATATTGCAAATAATACTGCCAAAGTAAGTGATTCAGTTGCTGATAGCGCAGACAGTATGGTGAAACTATCTAAGTTGGCTAAGTTATCGGATAAGTTTGATGAGGCAAAACATGTCACCAAAGCGATTAGCCAAGTGGTGGCTAAAGCTGAGAAATCCTCAGACTTAGTCTCCATTGGTGGGCAAATGGTAAAAGTGAGTGATTCTGTTGCTGACAGCGCCGATAGCATGGTGAAACTATCCAAATTAGCTAAGTTATCAGACAAATTTGATGATGCAAGTCAGGTAGTCAAAACCATTGGTCAAGTGGCGGCTAAAGCTGAGAAAACCTCAGACTTGGTCTCTATTGGTGGGCAAATGGTGAAAGTTGGTGACTCCGTTGCGGATGGTGCAGGTAGCGTTGCGAAATTAAGCAAACTCACTAAGTTAGCTGACAAAGTTGATGATGTGAAAGACGCATCTAAAGCCGTTAAGCAGATAAGCCAAAAAGCGGATGATGTTGCTGATGCTTCCTCTCAAGTTGAAAGCTCTGTAAAAGCGGTTAAAAGCCAAAGTACTACAATGGCTCGTGTTGAAGTCGGAATGAAAGCGACAGGGGCTGGTTTAACAGTTGCTAATGCCGCAACAACAGGTGGGCTACGTTTGAATTCTGCCGCTTATATACGTGATATGAAGGAAATGTTGGCAGGCATGATGTTGAATAATGAAACCATTCAAGCGATTACAGAACTTCTTAATGCACTAATTAAAGCGATGTCAAAAAATAGTGAACAATTTGATGAAATGTTTACTGGCATGTTGACGTCCTTAAAACAATCTGGTGATAACAAAGTTGAAATGTTAAAAACCGCGCGTTTTGCATAAATTTCGGAGAAAAAATAATGGAACCTATTAGCTTAAATTCAGAAAGAACTAATTTATTCAGTGGTATTACACAACATCTAAATTTAGATGGAGTGCAAGGTTCAGCAGGCTTGATGAATTCAGCGGGAGTAAAAGAAATCAGTTTACTCAGCCTTCCGCAGGACATTATCGAGTTAGGTAGTGAAAAGCCACCATTGAAAGCAGCGACAAACAGTCTTGATGAAGAACAAATATTAAATGCAATCGAGCAATTAGGCTCAGCAGAAAAAAGGGCCTTATTAAGTGATATTCGTCAGTTTTTTTCAATTAGGCCAGAACAAATACAGCAGGCAGTAACGCATGTTTTAACGGAAGAGAAAACGGCTATTGCGCAAGCTTTCCAAAGTGCGCAACTGCCGGATGAAATGGAAATTAAGCAAATTTCACAAGCTATTCAAGTAATGATTGGTAGTTCATTTTTAAAAGATTCTGTTAATGGAAATACATTAACGGAAGTGAATAATAATGAGGTGAAGTCAGCCAACGAAGCAAAATCAAGTCAATTTGTGGGAATTATAAGTAGTGATATCTTGATTGAGTTATCTAGGATTATCCGCAAAGTATTGTCTGAAATAAATATTTCAGACCGCCGAATTAGCGCCGATTTTTTAATGCTGAATGCAAAAATGGTAGAAGCTGCAGCAGAGTCGACGATTAATGAAGGTAAACAGATGATGATAGGCGCTATTGCTGGCTTTTGTACTTCTATGGCTATCAGCGCTGCTGGTGCTGGTTTTCAATTAAAGTCACTGAGGACTCAGAATCAATCGATTAAAAATAATTTAACAAAAGCAAACCAAAATGCAGGAATTACAGACAAGTTAACGGAACTTAATAAAACGAGTAATGCATTAGCAAAAACGAGTTCATTAAGCGTGAAAGGGAAAGATGGACGTACTTTTGAACTAGTGGATACTCCAAGCGCATCACAAAAAACAATAGCGAGTCAACGTGTCGCGGAGAGCGCTCAACGGACAAATAGGTTATCGCAATCCGAGTATCAAAAGCATGATCAAATAATGAATAACGAGCGTACTAAAAGTAGTATTGCTGAACAAGGAGCCCGTTTATCAGATAACGCAGGGCAGATGGCTACTTCAGCGAATCAAATTAACGTTAAAGAGGAAGAAGCTAATAAAATGCAGCAGCAGTCTGTTGCGGATATTGCTCGGTCTATTTCTGCGGATAAAGATAAGCAGATTGATAAAGATAAAGACCTTGTAAAACAGATGCACGAACATTTACGTGAGATCCATGAAGGGCAGTTAAGAACATTTCAGTGTGTCGTTAGGGGTTAGCTATGCCTGATAATCTAAAAGCGAACTATTCGAGTTTTACGCATATAGGTATCGTAGGGCAATCGCTGCCAGAAAATAATAATGTCAAAACCCCCCCCCATTATGGGGGGGGGGATATTGATATCGATCTAGATACCGATTTAGACCCTTACCAACGAGGGATTAAATACGCGAAGGATAATAACTTACCTATCACTGAAACAAGGTATCGTGAGGAAGTAGTGAGTAGTAATTTAGATGAGATTAATGAGCAAGAGAAGGAGATTAATCGCCAGACGAATTACTCCGATGATAGCGTAGCGGCCGCACGCACTCAGATGAGAATGCTAAAAACAAATAACAATAACAGTCAACCTATAGAGAATGGGCGAGCACATATTGAAGCTGTGTATGGCCTCGTCGATAATATCCATATTGGATATCAAAAACAGTATGGGAAAATTATTAAGGCGACCACGGCATATATGCAGGAAGTTAATACGGCATTGGGGAAGTTGTCTAACCATATAAAAGATGGGGATGCTGGTAAAATTAAATTTAATGTGTACGATTTTGCTATGGATATGGATAAGGTGAGCAGTAAATATTTTGGGGCAAAATATAATGGGGGAAAGATGGTTCAAAAAGATTGTCAATACTATTTTAAAGATTGGGTTCCTGGGAAGCCAGGTAAAAAAGGTGACCCAAAAGGAAAGGTACCAGTACTTATTGAGTTTGTTGCTGATGATATACAGAAAGCATTTTGGGAAAAAAAACTCTCATCTCAAGGGTTGATTGTAAAATATAATTCAGGAAAGGTGGAAATCTACCCTGACCCTAAGCCTCTAACAGATATATTTAATACATTGCAAGGCAATTCTACATATTGGTCACAAACCAATGACATTCCGGCACAAGCATTACAAACTACACAGACTGCTCTTGATAGCCACAAAAATGTTATCAATAATAGTGTTTCTCGTTTATTGGAAACATTCCGCCAAGATAATAGCCATTTTGAAACGTTGACTCAGCTGTTGATTCAATTAATTAAAGACTTGAATCAAAATAACCTTGCGCTAATTAATTAATTAATTTTCGGCTTAATAAAATCGATATCACTAATTATTGTGAGGAAGCTCTATGCCTATAACAAATGCTTTAACCAAACCTATATCATTATCTCGCACAGCGTCTTCTGAGAGTCTGATACAGAATAATGATACTGTTTCATCTAATATTTCATCAATTAGTTCATCGGGTATTGCAGGGAAATTGCCTGTGAGCACAGAAAAAACAAGCAATGCTGACTCTAAAGAATTTTCTATGAGTAAGGAGACGCTACATGCATCTAATATTGAAGCACAAGCAGATAATATTATTAAATTATTACATGGGAAATTACCCAATATTACGCCTGAGGCAGTTAAAAAAATATTGAGCTACACAAACTTTAATAATTTGGAAGCTCAAAAGCTAACTTATTGCCCTGCAGGTAGTTTGATTCTATTAACGTTATTACGCTCCAATGAAGTAACTGAAGGTTTATTGGATTCAGCGGCGAAAATGGTTGAACACCTAATTAATAAAGGTGATAAGGCTGATAATTCGTTATACAAATTAGATCGTGAATTAACAAAAACATTATCATCAATTAGCAATGATAGTATTGTAGAAATACAAGATAGATTTAAAGAGCGCTATATTAGACCTAGTTTTGAAACATTATTAAAAACTTATCTACCCATGGAGGTAATTGATAAAATCCCAATGGAGAGTTTTTTACTTTCTCAGTCATATCAACAAAAACAAGAAAGAATTCTAACTTTTAAAAATAGTCATCAAAATGATATAAGTAGCGATAATAAAAAGCCCCCCGTTGATAAGGCGTGTTATGTCTCGGAGATATTTTGTGCTTTAGAAGAAAGCTTAGAAATATTGAGGACGTTGAAAGTATCAGTTCATAGGGAAAGCCGTCCTTCTACTGTGAATACAAAACTTCCAAAGGTGCCTGCTTCGGATGAGGTTGATGGGCCAACCGCATCACCACAGCCAGCTTCAACACCATCAAACCCTATTGCAGGCATCCATAATACAACGATCAATAATTATTTTTATTTATCTTGTGGCGAAAATATTCAGCAGGTTAGTAATCAAGAAAAAGAAAATGATGATGTGCTAAGCCAACGTGTTGAAGCATTTTTTGCCAACCATAACCGAAACGCGACTGGGTTAGATCACCGCGCATTAATGCAACCCAAAGATCCGTTTATAACAGAGACTATATTGAGTACGTCATCGTCAGAGGCCGATGTGGATTATGATATGGACAATGCTAAAAACCAGGAAAATACTGAAGTAAAACAGCCTATTATTGAAAAGCCAGTTACGGCATCTAATAAGGTATCACCGTTGAATAATACCTCTTTGGAGCCACAGGATAGCTCTCACTTGATTAGGACTGAAGCTTTGGAAGAGTCTCGTTTGCCATCAGGGGAAAAATCCATTGAGGCGAAGCCAAAAACAACGGAGTTTTTCATTAACACTCAGCCAAAAAATGATTTTACGGTTAACCGTTACCAGAAAGATGAAAATAATCATTGGGTGCTGAAAAAACCTGATGCACAAAAACCAGTGATTTTAACGGCGAATGGAGCACTGACTCGTAATCAGTCAGATAAAGAGGTTTATCGTGGTGAACGTGAAGCAACAAAAGTCGTTGTGGATACTAGCTCACATCTCCCTAATGCGGGGTCGCTAGTGACATTAACTGAGCGTGGTGCACTGACGCGAGGCCAAGCGGAAAAAGAGCGTTATGCTGTTGCAACGGAAGAACAGATGAAACCTCTAAATGGTATTATTGGCTATCAGAACGCGGCGACTAAAGGTGGATCACAATGAGTCAAGTTCACCAACAATGGTTAGAAAATACTATTTATGCGCTGCGGGCTTATTCAGGTATTAAATTACAGGTTACGATGGATTCAAGTATTATCGAAGATCTGCATATTGACTCATTAGAAATGCTGGAATTGATAACGGAAATTGAGCGATACACTGGTTTGCCCCTTCTAGACGAAATCTGGATGAAATGGCGCTATTTACGCGATATTGTTAATTACCTATTGAGCGTGAAATGAAGATGAAAAGCCACTTACATATAAATAGTGGCTTTTCTATTTCCGTAATTAATATAACTAACATCGAGGTATTTTACATTTTCTGATTCTTTATGTTTTCCCCAAAAATTTCTTCTTTTATTTTCAGTCATATAAATTTCATATTTCTATCATCAAGTGATAATGCTCACAAAATAACATTCCCTCGTTTGCTTAATTCTACGCGCGTAGACTATCCTTTAAGTAAATAAAAATACCAGTTAGATTATTTTACAAATAGGCTTTGCGCCAATACCAAGGGTTTATGACTATGGCAACACATTTAAATACCGAGGCTAACCAACAAGCCGCACAAGAGCGGTTAAATACGCCTGAAGGGAAAAAAGATTTTCGCCGAGCGATTTTTTCCTGTTGGTTAGGGACAACCATGGAATATGCCGATTTTGCTCTCTATGGTTTAGCAGCAGGTATTATTTTCGGTGATGTTTTCTTCCCTGATGCGACGCCGGTTATGGCACTGTTATCCAGTTTTGCCGCGTATTCTGTTGGGTTTATCGCTCGCCCAATCGGTGCATTATTTTTCGGCTGGCTAGGTGATAAACATGGTAGAAAAATGGTGATGGTGATTACCATTGCACTGATGGGGATATCTACAACCCTAATTGGCGCAATTCCAAGTCACGCGCAGATTGGTGTTTGGGCGCCGGTTTGTTTGGTTATTTTACGGTTTGCTCAAGGACTTGGCGCTGGGGCTGAGCTATCTGGTGGAACTGTGATGCTCGGGGAGTACGCTCCGGTCAAGCGGCGTGGGTTAGTCTCTTCGATTATTGCCCTAGGTTCAAACAGCGGAACATTACTGGCTTCAATGATTTGGTTGATAGTCTTACAGTTAGATAAAGAAAGCCTCATGTCATGGGGATGGCGTATTCCGTTCCTTGGTAGTATTTTGATCGCGCTGGCAGCGTTATTTATTCGCCAACATATGCGTGAAACCCCTGTATTTGAACGGCAAAAAGCCCAACTGGCAGAGGAGCGTCGCCAAGCGTTGGCGTCTGATGCTGTAAGTCACCCTGTTGATAACCGTACCTTTTGGCAGAGAACGCGTGCATTTTGGACCATGGTTGGCTTACGGATTGGCGAAAATGGGCCGTCTTACCTAGCCCAAGGTTTTATTATTGGTTATGTCACCAAAATATTGTTGGTGGATAAATCGGTACCGACAACTGCGGTTTTAATTGCCTCGATCCTCGGTTTTGCCATTATCCCTTTTGCCGGCTGGTTATCTGACCGATTTGGTCGCCGTATTATTTACCGCTGGTTCTGCTTATTGTTAATGTTGTATGCAGTCCCCGCCTTTATGCTACTGGATTCACGGGAACCGCTGGTTGTGATCCCAACGATTATTGTTGGAATGGGGTTAGCATCTCTGGGGATTTTTGGCGTGCAAGCGGCATGGGGTGTAGAGCTATTTGGAGTACGTAATCGCTATACAAAAATGGCCTTTGCTAAGGAGCTTGGTTCTATTTTGTCGGGGGGAACAGCACCGCTTGTCGCCTCAGCGTTATTATCTTGGACTGGGCATTGGTGGCCAATTGCTATTTATTTTATGGGGATGGCATGTATTGGTCTAGTTACCACATTTTTTGCACCAGAAACGCGAGGCCGTGACCTTAACTTGCCAGAAGATGCAATATAAGTGAACGCCGGTGGTATATAAAAACCAGAGTGGCTGCTATTCTTTCGTAAGATAATAGTAAGTGAAAAAGGAATTGCTGCGTGCCTGATGTGAACTATCGTAAAGTGACGCGGGTAGATGTTGCCCGCGAAGCCGGAACTTCTGTTGCAGTGGTCAGTTATGTGATTAATAACGGTCCCCGTCCTGTTGCTGAGGCGACGAAACAGAAGGTGTTAGCGGCGATAAAAAAAACGGGGTATCGCCCGAATGGTATCGCTAAAGCACTGGCGTCTGGCAGTACACAAACCTATGGGTTGGTGATCCCTGATATCTCTAACCCTTTTTTGGCTTCTATTGCACATGCATTGCAACGTGAAGCTTTCAAGTATGGTCATGTCTTGTTATTAGGGGATGCAGGGGATTCCCGTGTGCGTGAAAAAGAACTGATTAACAACCTACTTTTACGCCAAGTCGAAGGGTTGATTTATACCAGTGTTGACCGTCATCCGTACATTGACCTGATCCAATCTTCGGGTACCCCTTGTGTGATGTTAGATAGGGTCGACCCTACCGAAGGCGTCAGTGCTCTTCAAGTCAATGAAAAGTTGGCAGCCTATAAAATCACTCGCCATCTCATTGAGCATGGTTTTAAAGATATTGGCATTATTTGTGGGCCGATTGAAATGCTTAATACCCAAGACCGGTTAAGTGGTTGGGAAAACGCTTTGGTAGAAGCTAACCTTGAAATACAGCAAAAATGGGTTATTGCAGGGCAATATACGCGTGATTGGGGTTACCAAGCTATCTATCAAATGCAGAAAATAGGGTTCCCTGAGGCCATTTTTGCAACCAATGAGTTACAAGCTTTTGGTTGTTTGAAAGCCTTAGCTGAACTAAAACTGCGGGTACCAGAGGACATTGCTCTGGTGTGTTTTAATGGTACTGTGCAATCGGAGTATACTGTTCCTACACTCACGACTGTTCGACAACCTGTTGATAAAATAGCAGAAAAAGCGATACAGATTCTACAAAACTGGCCAAATAAAGAAGCCATTTGTGAGGTGGACTTTGAGCTACAAATTGGGCACTCCTGCGGGTGCTGATAATGTATTATTTCAGGGAAATTTATGCGTGTAATTATTGATTGTGACCCGGGAAACGGCGTTGCAGGCGCGAATGTTGATGATGGGCTTGCTCTTGCACTTGCGATAGCAGCGCCAGAAATTCAACTAGAGATGATCACAACCGTTTCAGGGAATACGCCTAGTGAGGTTGGTTTTAATGTGGCCAGCCATTTAGTTAACTCGCTGAATGAGGACATTCCTGTTTACCGCGGGGCGTCATCGGCATTAATTGAAGCTAGCGGACCATGGCGCGAATTATTAGATAATGGCGCACAGCGGGCGCAACTTAACTATTTGTGGGATAACCTTCCCCCTGTACCTGCTTTACCTAAATCAGCACCAGAAGCAGCGTGGCGTATTGGTGAGCGGGTGTGTCAGAATCCGCATCAGGTCACTATTATTGCAATTGGTCCTTTAACCAATATCGCCATGGCCATGCAATTGTTCCCTGAAATGGCAGAGAAAGTGGCTGAAATTGTTATTATGGGAGCGGTATTTAATGTCCCTGGTTATATTAAAGATACCAATTTTGGGCTAGACCCAGAGGCGGCCCATGCGGTTTTGAATAGTGGTGCCAATATTACTTTAGTGCCAATGGATGTTACGGTACAAACACAGATGGTACAGAGTGACCTCGATAAGTTTTCTGTACTTCAATCCACATTGAGCCAATTTCTTGTTAATACTATGCGCCCGTGGATTGATTATTCCCGGGCTACGCGTCAGCTGGCGGGGTGTTGGATTCACGATGTGTTAACCGTTGCATGGCTATTAGATAAAAGCCTAGTAACCTACGAGAAAAAACAAGTGGGTATTGAGCTGCAAGGGGCATTACGTGGAAAAAGCTATTATTATGATGCGTTACGTTTACGAGTCGGTATTCCTGAGCCAATGGCAAAACCGATTACAGTATTACAAACTGTAGATAATCAAGGTTTACTGGGTTTAATTTTTGCCTCGGTTAGCCGATATACTGCAAAGCCAGCCTGAAGCTAGCGCCATTCGGCGCTAGTTCAATGAACTGACATTAAGCTATCGATTTTTGCATTGTGCCGTAGGCGAGTTTGCCTTTATGGAAAGAGGCATGCCTTGGTGAAATTCGCGCAACGGCCTCAGCTGAGCAAGATGCGTCGACGAGAACAAAGCTAGCATCATCGCCTTTGGTGGGCCAAATTTGCTGGCCTTTGGTATCTAATGGCAAAATATTCCCTGTCGCAATTGCTAAAGCGCGAGACAGTGCCAGTTCATCTGGGCGAGTATACAACTGAGCATACAAGTTGGCTTTTTCGAGCATATCACCCAGCCCAAACGGTGACCAATGGTCGATAACGCTGTCTGTTCCGGTCATCACAAATACGCCATTATTATTTAATATTTTCAATGGCATATGTAATGTACCTATCGGTACTGTTGAGGCGATAGTCATTTGTTGTTCCGCCAGTTGCCTTGCGGTTTTTTCGGCTTGTTCTGGGCTCAGTGTTGCAAGAGCAAAGGCATGGCTAATCGTTACTTTACCGCGCAAACTTGGGTTTTCATTCACTGTTTTGATCATATACTCGATGGCAGCAAAACCCGCAGGGCTGGTTTCATGTAAATGAATGTCTACGCCTTTATTATAATCGAGAGCGATTTGGAACATCGTATCGAGAGATTTTTCCATTGCCCCATCAACGTTAGTGGGGTCTAAGCCTCCCACATAATGGGCGCCAGCTTGCATGGCTTCGCGCATTAAGGGTTCTGATTTTGACAACAATAACCCATGCTGTGGGAAAGCGACAATTTCACAAGTTAAATCTTGTTGGTGTTCATTAAGTACTTTTTGTAGGGTTTCTAAATTTTTTAACCCAGAAACGGGTTCGATATTACAATGGCTTCTGGCAATGGTTGATCCATGGGATTGGATCAACGTGATCAGCGCATTGGCTCTTTCTTCGGTGAAGGGTTGCAGTTCAGGTAAAAGTTTCTGCTCTAGGGTGATCATATCCATAATTGTTTTACCTTCACGTGACTGTGGCGCTTGCCATGGCCCGCCATAGAAGGTTTTATCAAGGTGGATATGCATATCGCGAAACGCCGGTAGCATCAATTTGCCTTGAGCGTTATAAGCATTTAGCTGGTGATTAACATGTTGTTTATTCGGTAAAATGGCGACAATTTTACCTTGATCGATTTCAACCGTTTGCAATGCGGTTTTAGTGCCAATCACCGTAGTATCGCGGAAATTAAAGCCTATTTCGAGTAATACATCGTCAAGGTAATAATGGCTGTCGGTAATGCGAGTAATATCGGATGACATTGTGGGTTGATTTTGCGCGGATGCAATACCTGATACGGTACCAAAAAGGGTACAAGCAGCGGCGACTTTGGCGCTAGTGGAAAGGAACTCTCTTCTGCCGGATGATTGGTCTGCTTTCATAGAAACTCCTTGTGATCATGAAATAGAGTCGAATTTCCAGTTTTTGATCAGCAGTTCACCATCCAGATCGCTATTTTGCGATCTGGGGGTGATATTGAGACATTAACGAGAAACTCTAGCGTTCCAAAATAATGGTACGTTGTAAATAACCCTTACCCTTGGATGATATGGGTTCCCGTCTCACCTCGTAAGGCTTCCGGTAGTTTTTCTGGTGTGGTGATAATCACACGTTTACCGCCATTGGCAATAAATGACAGGCTCGCTTCGATTTTCGGTAACATACTGCCTGCGGGGAAATGGCCTTCTTCCATATAGCGTTGCATGTCGCTAGTGGTCGTTTCACCAAGAGCTTTTTGCTCTGGTTTACCGAAGTGAATGCAGACTTTTTCGACACCGGTAGTAATAATCAAAATATCGGCATTTAATTCTTTCGCCAGTAATGTCGTGGAGAGGTCTTTATCTATCACTGCATCAACGCTTTGGTAGCCACCATTGCCATTTTGAATAACAGGAATGCCACCGCCTCCAGCTGCAACCACTACGTAGTCATGTTCCGTTAAGGTACGGATCGCTTTTGATTCAACCACACGTTTTGGTTCTGGAGATGCGACTACTCGGCGATAGCCTCGACCGGAATCTTCGACAAAATGCCAGCTCGGGTTCGCTTGTTGTAATTCTTTAGCCTGTTGTTCTGTAAAAAATGCACCAATTGGCTTGGTTGGGGCGCTAAAGTTAGGGTCGTTCTTATCGACTTCAACTTGTGTAACAACTGTAATAGCTTGGCGATTGTGACGTTTCGCTAGCACGTTAGTGAGTGCCTGCTGAACTAAATAGCCAATGCCACCTTGAGTATCAGCGACGCAGTTAGCAAGGGGGGTTAACGGCAAACCTTCTGTTTCATGGGCTATTTCAGCGCGGCGTAGGTCTAATCCAACTTGGGGTCCATTTCCATGGGTCAAAACAATGTTGTAGTTGCCCTCAAGCATGTCACTAATATGCAGTGCCACTTCTTGAACGGCTTTTTCTTGAGCTTCGATAGACTGGCTGTTGTTATCTTTGATAATACTGTTGCCCCCGATGGCAACAACCACGAGTTCTTTCATTGTTAATGTTTCCTGATACAGAGATTTAGCTCACAGCCGGTGTACTGTAGACACCGGCTATAAAAGGTTGGTTTGATTACACTGACTTACTGAGTTTCTCAGATTGTTCAGCTTGTTGTTCTTCCACCGATTTACGGCTATCTAAAAAATATTTGAGTACAAATAAAGCTGCCATCATGAGGTAAGCGTAAACAAACATCAAGGTTGAACCGGTTGCAATTCCTACTGCTGGGGAGTGAATAATTCCAAAGAATACTAATATTGCGCCAGCTGCCGCAGCAATTGCCCCACGTAGTGGTTGGTTGAGGATAGCGAAGATAGCGATACAACCCCATAGCATACTTGCCAATGGCGCACCGTTACCTAAGTGTACAAGGCCTTGATAATAAACACCTTTGTGTAGTAATGTTTCAACGCCTATTGCACTTGCTGACGTCCCTGCGGCCCCCATCACACTGTTGACCATAGTGAGCGCCCAGTTAGCAATCCATGGGAATAGACAGATAAAGATAACAGGCACTTCAATCTTCGGTGTTTCTCGTACCACTTGGTTGGCAGTGACAACACCGATAAACACCAATATTGGTACGATAGCTGTCATTGGAATGATAGCGAGCATGAATGCACCGATACCAAACAATGGGACAATAAACATGGTGATACCTGATGCTAGCGTATAACCAACACTGGCCCCCATTGCTTTCCAGCCAGCATGCCCAACATAAACAGTGACTGGGAATGGGTTACCCATGAAGCAGCCAACAGTTGAAGATAAGCCGTTAGCTAACATAACCTTACGGGTATTGTATTCATCACCTGCAGCGTGAGCACTTTCAATGTTTTCAAGGTCAAAGATATAGTTTGCTAAGCCCAATGGTACCGCAGAAGCTAAATATGGAAGTGCATGCGGTAAGCCTTGGAAGAAGCTGTCAATATGAATCCCTGGAGGGTTAAAGCCGAATGACGCCATAGAGTCTTTTATTGCCTCTGCACTTTGCAGCCCAGAAGCCCACGCAAGTACTGTTCCCGCGATAAGCAATAATAAACCGGTAGGAATGCGTGCAAAGATAGGCTTTTTACCAAACCAGTTAATGAAAATTAATAATAAAACAATAAATGAAACGGTTGGTGCTTCAAAGGCTTGCAGCATTGGGTTCATTGCTAGCAATAATAGCCCAAGCCCAGAAAGACAAGATAACAGCACCGTACGAGGGATCATTTTACGGATAGTTTCGCCTAAGAATGAGCCACCAACGAGGATCATTGATTCAACGAAACACCAAACCAATGCGATTTGGATAGCAAACTCAGCATTCTGCGTGGTTTGGTACACCGGCATAATGACTAAGAAGGTCACGGTGAAGATAGAAGGTGCACTTGGCCCTGATGGCAGAGCGGTTACATCGCTGCGCCCTGTTTGTTTGATCATTTGCTGGCCAAAGTAAGCATAGCTAATACTGGCAAGTAAAACGGCGAGACCAAAAGCGGGTGCAATGCGACCATAAACAAGTTCAGATGGGATACCAACAACGAAAATTAATAAGCCCATCATGGTGAGTAGATTAGTTAAGTTATTGGTCATTAAGCCAAAATAGGCAGCCAAGTCCCCACGTTTCCACTTTATATTAAATATACTCATATAGTATTCCCCTGTATACCCGTCATACTTTGAGCCACAGCTGTGTTGGCTGCTCTTAGCTATCTAAGTCACATACATGAGTATGCTCCTTGGGATATCTTCGTTTGCCGCCTTGCTGCAACTCAAATTATTTAGGGTATACACGCTAGAGGGTGTATATCATGATATTCAAAGTTGCAGTTTATCTGTGTTGCTGAATATTCAGGGTATTTGTTTTATTTTTATTGCCCAACCGAAGTTGGGCGTCTTTTTTATGATTGAAAACTAAGCATATTTCTGTGCGTAGGCCAACATGGCTTTTTCAAAGCAATCAAATGGCGGGTGAACAATACCTGCTCCAATCATACCGATACCTGCATCTTTGTGGGCAATTGCTGTGTTGATAACAGGTAAAATACCGCTGGCTGAAACTTTGGTAATATCGATGGCTGTCGGGATACCCATAAAGCCGAGTAATGGGATAGTCACATTCGGGTTTTCACCGAGTGTGATTTCGCGCATTTGACGTGAGAAATCTACCGCCTCTTCTACCGTACCACCAACCAGCGCAACGATGGCAGGTGCGGTTGCCATTGCAAAGCCCCCAATACCGTAGGTTTCTGTGATTGCCGAGTCACCAATATCTAAGCCAGAATCCTCAGGCTTATAACCTGCAAACATTGGGCCGATAACTTGCTGTGAAGGCCCTGTAAACCACTGACCCGGTAATCCGCTGATACGTAAACCAAATTCATAACCATTACGAGCCATGGTGGTGACAACGGTACTGTATTCAATACCATGTGCTGCATCCATTGATGCTTTACACATTGCCATCCAAGTTGGGCCGGAGAAGTAATCACTACTTGCCACAAAATCAAACACTTCTTTTTGTTGTGCGACAGAGAAATCAGTTTGAATAATTCCTGTCGTTAATGCTTGGATCAGTAAGGTGGTACCAGCGTTATTACGGTTATGGCACTCATCCCCCATGTGTAAGGCTTGGGCTAGCATTAAACGCAGGTCAATTTCACCTACAATTTTCATTGCGTCGCGTAGCATTGGCCCTAATACATCACGCATCCAATTTAAACGGTCAATAACGCTTTGGTCATTGGCACCCATGCGTAGGATTTTCGCCATTTGTTCACTGAGGTTGGTGAATGCGCGGTTGCCATAGGTTTTGTTTTCAACGATATGCATAAACATAGATGCAGACGTTACCCCAGCCATTGACCCAACACAGTCGTGTTCATGGCAAGGGGAGAAAATAACCTCACCAGATGCCGCTACGCGCTCTGCATCGGCTAAATCTTTCGCGAGCCCTTCAAAGACCAGCGCACCAGTAACTGCCCCTTTCATAGCTCCACACATGTCTTTCCAAGCAACGGGTGGACCGGCGTGTAGGATGGTGTTTTTAGTCATGCCCGGTACCACATTAATCGCTTGGTCATAGCCAACTAATACTGGTTGGGATTGAATAATGCGCTCAAGGGCTTGTGCGTTAGCCGCTGCAATTTTTTCTTGTAATGCCGCATTACCTTCAATTTGGTCGAGGGCGCGGATCACTGCCACGTTCCCTTGTCCTGGAGGCGTCCAGTTTAGGTGAGTGACTGGAACATGTTGTTTTTTCAGGTCATCACTGAACATCTCGATGCCAACGTTGATAACATTTAGCGGTTGTTTAAATAATGAAGTCATTATGCGTTCTCCCCTTTCCACACAAACTCACGTCCTAATAAACCCGTATTGGTGCTGCTACTTGCCCAGATGACCCCTGCATCTGTCAGCATTTTGACTTGTGCATCCATGGATGGAGTATCTTGGTCCGTACCGAGTACATAGCCTAAAATTTCAAGTTCACGACCATCTTGTTTAGCGATGTTTTTAGCTTCTTTGATAGCATCAATCATGACGCCAACGGGGTCTTCGTGAGAACCGAAGCCTAAAACAAAGTCCATCATAATCACGCCGACCTCAGGGTCGCGAGCTTCTTGTAATAAGCGTTCGATACGGTTGGTCGGGTCGATCATTGGGTGAGGTTTACCATTAGTGAAATCATCATCACCAAAGTCGAGGAAAGTGTGAGCGATACTTTGATTTAAGTCTTTCAGGCGGTAGTCAGGGTTTGGTTGAATATTGCTGTAAACATCATCGTATTTTTCCAAAGCGGCAAACATCGCTTCATCGCATAGCGTTCCGCCACAGAATAAGCCACGTATATATTTTTGCTCAGGTTTGAGCTTCGCTCTGACTTCTTCAATTAAAGGCCAGTTTAGAGAATGTAAATCTAAATCTTCTTTACGAATACCCGTTAATAGCACTGCTTTTAGTGCCGCCTCTTTGGTGCTTTGTGCAAACGTTAGCCCAGTTTTATCTTCTGGTAGAGGCTGGCTACCTAAGAAACAAACAACGACTGGTTTGTGGCATTTTTCAGCTTGTTCTAGTACTTTCTTTGCAACAGCGGCGGCTGGTGGCTTAGAAATGAGGGCAATAACTTGGGTTTCATCATCGGCATCTAACATCTTTAGGGCATCAATCATCATGATCCCGCCAATTTTCTCACTTAAATCGCGGCCACCGGTACCAATTAGTTGAGAAACACCTGCACCAAATTCATGAATACGAACGCTGAGCTCTTGGCTGCCAGTACCGGATGCACCGATGATCCCAATGCTGCCACGGCGCACGCTATTACCAAAACACAATGCAGTGCCATTGATAATTGCGGTTCCGCAGTCTGGGCCCATCATGAGTAGACCTTTCTTGCTAGCGAGTTGTTTGAGTGCTAATTCATCTTCAATTGAAACGTTGTCAGAAAATAACATCACGTTGAGGTCGTTTTCTAATGCAATGCGGGCTTCACGGGCGGCAAATTGGCCATTCACAGAGATTACCGCAAGGTTAGCATCGGGGATGTGGGTTTTCGCAGAATTAACCGTGGCATATTTGGCTTCGTGTTGGCCACCACCTTGGTTTTTTTTATTAAATAAGTCTTCAATAGCAATTAATGTGGCATCGTTAGCATCATCGCTTGGCCCTTTAATGACAATCATTAAATCGCCATTTTTAGCCTCTTCCAATTCAGGGGTTAATAGCCCTAAATTTCTGAGTACGCCTTTATTCATTTCTGTTGCCATCGCAACAAAGGCTTGTTCAACATTATCAAGTTGATTGGCCTTTGTTGAAATAGACATCAGTGACACGGAATCAAAATAAGTATTCTTTTTTATGACAACTTTAGTCGACATAGTTTTCTCCGAAATAATGGGTGAGATACAGGGCATCACGTAAGCCAAATAGCATGTCGCTGCCAGAACTTGACCCGATATTTAAAATCTCTAAAAATTGTGGATAAATATTTGTCTCTTTCGCATCAACTAACATTTGAATTAATTGCTGCATATTTTCACGATATTCTTGGTTTAAGGCTTTCTCTAGGGTTATGGCACTTATAGGCGTTGTTTGGCTTTTGCTTTGAATAATTCCTTGATAAAACTCAGGATAAAAAGCAAAAGCAGGGTGCTCCTTTAACAATAAAAATGCCATTAACCCAACTAAATAGTCATCACCGGATGGTGTTAAACCGATACCTAAGCCAACAAATTGGCGAATGATATGGGGTAATTTTTGTTGGTCTTTATTAATCAATAAATCAATCAGTTTTAACCGTAACTGAGCCAGTTGTTTAGCTATTGATAGATAAAAGACGTTATTTCCCTGATAATTAAATAGGGAATCCACATTATGATTTAAAATTATGTCCAAACTTTTTATTTGGTTTGCTATATATAATAAATAATCTGGGTTAGTTAATTTTTTATAATCAAAAATAATAATGGGTGATTGCCATTTTTTACATAACGAAAATGAAATTAAATAATTTTCATCAATAACCATTTCATTATCTGAAAAATAAATTGGGTCTCCTACTTTTAAGGTTAAAAGAGAAAAGTCTTTATTTATTAATCGGCAACTATTTGGTGCATTGTCTAACTGAGAGCTTAATAAAGTATAAAGAATATTGCCTATTGAGATATTTATCGCTTTATTGAAAACCTGCTCTACTTTTCCTGTAAGCTGCGGCTGATGTAAAACCTGAAGAAAATGTGTATCAGCCGTAAGCCCGTATAACCTTTGCCGATGAGATATGGATGCGTTCACATGCCTCCTGATCGGGACGGTTCGATTATGCCCCAGCGGCAATCAATAATTCAGCTATTTCGTTATAGCCTTTTTCACGAGCCAACTCTAACGGCTTTTTACCATATTTATCGGTCATATGCGGGTTTGCGCCGTGGTCTAATAGTAATTTGACAATTTGTTGTTGCTTTTCGCCACCATCATTTAAAACGATTGCTTCAAGTAATGGTGTCCAACCGACGAAGTTGGTATGGTTTACATTGATATCAGTTTTTTCGAGTAACTCACGAACAATATCTACATGCCCTTTTTCGCTTGCTGGGGTAATTCCAACGCCACCAAAGCGGGTCAATAAATCTAAATTTGGTTTTGCAGGTAATACAAGGCGCAATAATGTTAAATCATCATTTAAACAGCTTAATAAAAAAGGGTTAAAACAAGTTTGGTCCTGTTTATTAATGTCAGCACCTGCACTAATCAGAAAAGAAACACATTCATAATGTTTATTCAGGCTAGCATTGACGATAGCAGTGCGGCCTTGACGGTTGGTGGTGTTAATATCCACACCTTTTTCAAGGCAATTTTTTAATAATTCTAATTGTCCTTGTTCAGCTGCAGTTAAAAATTCGTGAGCGAGAGTATTGGAGGTCATCATTTTCCCCTTAGGTTGGTTTATTGTTATCACCAACATAGATAAAGACAATTTAAAGATTATTTATGATGTCCAAAGCATAGCAATTGTCATTAATAAAAAGAATCCGTTTAAATTTAATTCATCAATTAAGCACTCGATTATTGAATTCAATTCAACAATAAGCCTTTTTTGTGCGTGTAAGCATTATTTTTCATCGTTTTTTGATGTGTTTTGGGTGTTTTATAGCCAAAATAGTGTGATTTTTTTTGTTAATTAAACAGGCTAATAATGATTTGATCAGTTCTGTGATGGACATCAACTTGAAAGTATTAAATTTGTTAAGATTGTGAATTGTTTGATCATTTTAACATTGAATGTTAATACTTGGTTTGAGTATTTAATTCAATAATATTAAGTATTTTGAATATTAATAGCCACATTTAAAAATGTGCTTTTGTATTTAAAAAAGCTAAATAGAATTAAACCTCTTCTCGTTATGAATAATTCTGTTAAGCTATAAATATATGGTCGAAAAATAGTCTATTATTCAGCCTGTTGAATTTTATTCACAGATAGTCATCATATTTTGAGTGCTAAGAGTTTAAAAAAAACAGTTTGGTTTATTTTTGTTCAATTTGGGAATACAACGATGAACTCAATTTTCACTGAAGAAAATTTACTGACTTACACGACAGCAGCAAAATTTGCCAGTTTTAGTAAGGCGGCAGAGGAGTTAGGGGTGACAACCTCTGCGGTGAGTTACACGATTAAACGTATTGAAACCTATTTGGATGTCGCGTTATTTATTCGTAATACGCGGAATATTGAGCTGACAGAAGCTGGCTATTATTTTTATCGTAAAGCAACTGACCTACTGAATAACTTTCATTTAATTCAAAAAAGTATTTATTCCATTGAGCAGGGGATTGAAGCGCGAGTTCGTATTTGTATTAACCAGTTATTATATACGCCTTACCATACCGCTAAGTTACTGCAAATATTAAAAAAACAGTTTGCTACTTGCCATATTACGGTGACAACCGAAGTGTATAATGGTGTGTGGGATGCGATTATTAATAACCATGCCGATATTGCGATTGGGGCTCCGGGAACACTGATGGATGGCGGGGGGATTGATTACACTGAAATTGGCGCCATCCATTGGCAATTCGCTATCGCTGCCACGCACCCTTTGGCATTAATGCCTGAACCGATTGCTGAAAGCCAGTTGCGTTTGTATCCCAATATTATGGTCGAAGACACCGCGCATACCATTAATAAACGTGTAGGATGGCTGCTTCATGGGCAAGAAGCCATACAAGTTCCTGATTTCAATACTAAATGCCAATGTCAGATATTAGGGGAAGGGATTGGCTTTTTGCCTGATTATATGGTGAAAGAACATGTAAAGACTGGCCGGTTAGTCACTAAAAACATACAAAACCCGCGGCAGGATTCACATATGTTATTAGCGACACAGCACTCAGCGACTGGGCTTGTGACTCAATGGATCCGTAAGGAATTCGCAGAAAAAGGGGTTTTAACAGAATTATACAGTGACTTACTAAAACCCATTAATTAACGGCTATTGGCTAGCAACTTCGAGTGCTTTATCAATAGCATCGGGGATCACCGAACCGTGGGTTTTTCCATCAAATAAGGTAAATTCACAGGTTCTTTGCTGGTTTTGTATTTCCTCACACACTTGGCGAGCGTTGATCCAGCTTTTACGTTCTTGATAATTCTGTATTTGCTCTTGACTGAGCTTAGATAAATCAGGGCTTTCTTCCAATCCTCCTAATGTGACGAAAAGCGGCGCAGCGGCTTGTGGGTGCGTCAGTTTTGCTAAATCGACCATTTCCCCTTTGCCCCACCAAAGAGACGGGCTAGCCGTGATGTAGAATTGAAAATCATTGGGATGCTGCTGATAAGCCATTAAGGTAAATAACCCACCAAATGAATGGCCAAATAGAGTTTGCTTGCTTTTATCAATAGGAAACTGTTGCTCAACCCATGGACGGATTGTGTGAGTTAAAAATTGGTATAGCGCAGGGGAACCGCCACCTTGTTTAAAATCGTCACCTGAAACGGGTGGGGTGTAGTCGAGAGTTCGCCACGCTTTGGGAAATGCTTCGTCGACAGGGTAGCCAAGGCCTATAATAATCGGTAGTTTATCCGCTGGCAGCTTTTCAACTGCGCGATTAACCGCTTTGGGGTATAGGCCATTGCCATCAAGCATGTACAGTACAGGGCGCTTGACCGTGGAGTGATAAGGTACAGCGCTATAGATACGTAATGCGCGGTCACCATATGCCATATCCGTTTGTTGAATATCGTAAAACTGGCTGACTCGCTCATCCATACTAGGGATAGTTTGGCTAGGGCGTGCTAATGCGGAACTTGTCATACACAGTAGTAAGCTGGAAATTAACAGTTTATTCATGGTTTTTTAAGCTAAAGAGGCTACCTCAATTAAGGTAGCCGTCAAAAATTAACAAGATAAGCGCTTAGAAACTGACGTTGACGTTTGCCCAATAACGGCGTCCGTCTTCGACGTCCCAGTTGCCATAATTTTTATCAATCGCAGGGCCTTTTTCATTACCAATATTTAACACAGCAAAATTAAGCTTAGTATTTTTAAACAATTGGTAAGTTGCACCAACATCCATAGTGGTGTAACCGCTACGATAACGCGGGTACTTAGAACCATTACGTTGTGCTGCCCATATTTGTTTGCCTTCATAGCGTGCACGGGTATATAGGCTTAAATCTTCGCTGTACTGCCAGTCCAATTTTGCGTTAGCCATATGTTTTGGCGTTTTATCCAATGCATAGCCCTTGAGTGAAATACCGTTACCTAATTTTTCATCATCACTTTTACGTTCTGAATCCGTATAGGTGTAGTTTAAGCTCAATTTCCAATCTTGGGCAATTGGAATACCTGTTGCAACTTCAACCCCTTTGGTATTGGCTTTACCGACGTTATCGTAAGTGTATAACGTAAGTTTAGGGTGTGCAGGATCAGGTTTGTTCAATGAATAGCTAGTGAGTTTATTTTTAAAATCAGTATTAAACAGCGTTAAGCTGGCATTAAAACCAGATTCATGATCATAAGCAATACTGATTTCTTCGCTGATACTTTTTTCAGGCTTTAGGTCTGGATTACCGTAGATAATGCCGTTACCACCTTGGGTTGAGGTACCATAGCCTTTGCTGATTTCACGTAACGTTGGGGCGCGAAATGCAGATGAAACACCACCTTTGATGGTAATTTCATCCGTTAAATAGTAAACGGCATAACCCCGAGGGTTCCAGTGGTTACCATAAGTTTCATGGTGATCCAAACGCAGCCCTCCGGTGAGGATCAGATCGTCAGTTGCGGTGAATTCATTTTCAACAAACAGAGCCGACTGATCGACCGACATACTGGTTTTTTCCATAATGCCTTTTCCGACTAAAGAACTGTCCTTTAGCTTGGAATATTGATACTGTCCACCGACAGTAAGAATGTTATCTGGCAAGAAAGCGACCACTTTTCCATCAACGACCGTATTAGTAATTTCAGGCACACGAGCTTCATAGCCACCTTCCCAGTAGCCTGTTGTTTTATTGCGATCCTGAGACTTGATTTTACGTTTGGTTTGTTCTTGGTAAACACTCAATTCGGTATGGAAAGTATCCCATTCGCCTTTATAAGTAAGGGCGGCATGGTTGCGATCATTATGCCATTCGTCTTTTGAGTTATATTGTTTATCATCACCACGAATTTCATACTCACCAACTGATTTACCTGGTGTAGAGGTTTTTTCTTGGGTGCTGCGACCTGCTTCAAGTAAGAAGGTTTGGTTTTCTTGTGGAGTGAAGGTTAATTTTGCGGTTAAGCTACGGTTATCGCGCTGATGATGGCCTTCTAAAATTTTATCTTCTTGGCGATAATTACCACCACCATATAACTGCAAGCCTAATTTATCTTGAATTAATGGCCCCGACAGGTAGAAGTTACCGTCAGTCGAATTACCACTATCACTATTTTCTTGGATAATGGTACCTGCGGTGACGCTACCGTGCCACTCATTGGTCACTTTTTTGGTGATGATATTAATCACACCACCCATTGCATCGGAGCCATACAGAGAGGACATTGGTCCGCGGATGACTTCGATACGCTCAATCGCTTCCACAGGTGGCATAAAGCCAGCTTCAAAACCACCGCTACCATTTGGACGCGATTCACGGCTATTTTGGCGACGACCATCCACAAGGATCAACGTATACTCGCCGGGTAAGCCTCGAATATTAATATCTTGTTTATTAGCGGCACCAACTACACTAACACCTTCAACATCTTTTACGGCGTCAGCTAAATCACGTACCGGTTTATTTTGCAATTGTTTTGCGCTGATTACGGTCACACTGGCAGGGGCATCACGTAATTGTTGTGAGTAACCTGAAGCACTGACGACCATGGTATCTGAATTGTTATCTGCTGCTGTAGCATTAAACGTGGCTAATGCCGCACAAACCCCTGCGGCAATAAAAGAGTAGTGATAGTTCGAAGTCATGATTATCCCTGTAAATATAAATGAGAATGATAATTATATTGTTTGCGAATACTATCACTAAAACATATCAAAAATAAATAATTGCCTAGCTAATTTATAGTCAATATTTGATCTCGAATAAGTTTTTTTACTTACTCTTAACTTGTACAGCTCATTGATGTTTCAGCCTTAACATAAAATTAATATTTAACATTGGGTTAGGGAAATTTGTGATAAGTAAATGTACAGTAGACGGAGTGTTTGTGACGAAAAAAGAGAACAATGATTTCACGAGTACCGCAGCAAAGGGTGAGCGCTTTATGGTTCTTGACGGAAGGGAAAAACAGAATATACGAATCTGTAAGGGCAAGAGGATATTACAGAGGCTAAGTCGTGATTAAACGATTATTATTCAATGTAACCACAATATATTTTTACTATTGAGTATTTATCTAATCTAAAAAAGAAGATTAATTATAGGTTAAGTTATTTTATTTGTCGGTGCAATTAACTTTATTTTTATATAAAATAGTTAGTGCAGGTATGTTTATAAAATTAATCAATCTAATTAAGATTAGTTCAATTAGATTGATTTATAGTTTTTAATTAATCTCATATATTATGGGTTGTGTTTTTTATGTTTAAATATCATGATGTTAATTTTTATTTTGGAATGGTTTTAATTTTAATGTACGTGTTGTCTATTGCTTTATTATATATACTCCGTAAATATAGAGTAAAACATAATATTGAATTTGGAATTTGAGACTTATTATGAGCCAATCGCCACAGACAGAAATAAATAATCAAAAAACGACAAATGAAAAGCGCAGAAAAATATGGATGGTTATTGCTACAATTATTATCATTCTATTATTTGTTGCTTATGGTATTTATTGGTTTCTCATTTTACGTTTTCAAGAATATACCGATGATGCTTATGTTTCAGGCCTACAAATCCCCATTGTTGCGCAAACAACAGGGAATGTTACCCAAGTTAATTTCGAAAATACCGACTTAGTTAAAGCTGGGGATGTATTGGTGGTGTTAGACAAAACCAATGCACAACTATCCTACGAACAAGCGAAACATGACCTTGCCACTACTGTGCGCAAAACCAAAGAGTTATATATCAATGGCGATGAATATCAGGCACAAATCCAAAAAAATCGGGTGACACTTGCGCAAGCCCAACAAGACTATCAGCGCAGAGCAGCGTTAGGGCGTAGTGGGACGATCTCAAAAGAAGATTTACAACACTCCCAAGAAGCCGTACAGCTTGCGCAAGCCGCGCTCGATATTTCCATTCAACAATATAATGCAAATCGCGCTTTGTTACGCAACACCGAGTTGAAAAAGCAACCTGCAATTTTACAAGCGGCTGATAGCGTGCGCAGTGCATGGATTAATTTGCAGCGGACAGAAATTAAAAGCCCAATGACAGGGTACGTTTCGCGGCGTAATGTCCAAGTGGGTTCCCAAGTTAGCCCACAAAGCTCATTAATGGCAATTGTCCCTGTTCAGCCAGTGTGGGTAGATGCCAACTTTAAAGAAACCCAGTTAGAGAAAGTGCGTATTGGTCAATCTGCGACTATTAATAGTGACTTTTATGGCGAAGATATTGTGTACAGTGGCACCGTTGTGGGGCTAGACATGGGGACAGGGAGTGCATTTTCTTTATTACCTGCACAAAATGCGACGGGTAACTGGATCAAAGTTGTTCAACGTTTGCCCGTACGTATCGAATTAGACCCTGAACAAGTGGCAAAATACCCACTTCGTATTGGCTTATCAATGAATGTAACTATTGATATTAAAGACCAAAGTGGCCCAGTTTTAGCGGAAGTTCAGCGCACAACACCTGCATTTGAAAGTGATGCGCTGGTCTTAAAACTTAATGATGTTGACCAGATAATCGACACCATTATTACGAATAACGCAGATTAGCCTGAAAGGAGCTATTGTGGCAGATATTCAACCGCTGAAGGGGGCGAAGCTGGTATGGGCAACCATTGCGTTATCCCTTGCGACTTTTATGCAGGTTCTCGACTCAACAATTGCTAACGTCGCTATCCCAACGATTGCCGGTAATCTTGGTGTTTCCGTGTCTCAAGGGACATGGGTCATCACTTCTTTTGGGGTATCGAATGCAATCTCTATCGCTATTTCCGGTTACCTTGCCAAGCGTTTTGGAGAAATACGGGTTTTCTTATGGGCAACCGCACTTTTTACTTTATTTTCATTGCTTTGTGGTTTCTCTGATAGTTTAGGAATGCTGATTCTGTATCGTGTTTTACAAGGTGCGGTTGCTGGGCCGGTTATCCCACTGTCACAAAGCCTGATCATGCGTTGTTATCCACCTAAAATGCAAAATATGGCATTGGCATTTTGGTCAATGACGATTATTTTAGCGCCGGTATTCGGCCCTATTTTTGGTGGCTATATCAGTGATAATTTCCACTGGAGTTGGATCTTTTTCATGAATATACCACTCGGTATTTTTGTGATTATTGTCGGTTCTATCATCTTAAGAGGAATGGAATCAACCATAGTGAAAGTGCCGTTTAATGTGATTGGCTTAGCATTGTTATCGGTAGGTGTAGGCTGTTTACAGGTGTTGTTAGATAAAGGCAAGGAGCTAGGTTGGTTAGCTTCAAATGAAATTGTCATATTAGGCGTGATTTCAGCCATTGCACTGGTGTTCTTAGTGATTTGGGAGCTAACAGATAAAAATCCAATTGTTGAACTATCTCTCTTTAAGTCGCGTAATTTTACGATAGGGACGGTGTCAGTTAGCTTGGCCTATATGGCATATTTTGGGGCGATTGTATTGTTGCCGCAACTTTTACAGGAAGTTTATGGTTATACTGCCACATGGGCTGGGCTTGCTTTAGCACCGATAGGCTTGCTTCCTGTACTTTTTTCGGCACCAGTCGCAAAACTCTCCGATTTCCTCGATATTCGCTGGATAGTCACCTTTAGTTTTGTGTTTTATGCGATTTGCTTTTTTTGGCGGGCGTATACTTTTGAACCGAGCATGGGGTTTTCTGCGGTAGTATGGCCGCAGTTAGTGCAAGGCATGGCCGTAGCTTGTTTCTTTATGCCGTTGACGACATTGACGTTATCAGGGTTACCTCCGGAAAAACTTGCCTCTGCCTCTAGTTTAGCCAACTTTTTCCGTACCTTAGCAGGGTCGATTGGGACTTCAATTACTACGACTATGTGGAGCGATAGAGAAGCCCTTCATCATAGTCAACTGACAGAGCATATTACGGATTACAACCCTGAATCTTTAGATATGTACCAAGGTATGGCCGCTCATGGGCTCAGTACAGAACAAACATCTGGTTTTATTGCGAAGGAAATTACCAACCAAGGGCTGATTATCGCGGCTAATGAAATTTTCTGGTTATGTGGCTGGGTATTTATCGCATTGATTATTACAGTGTGGTTCGCTAAACCCCCATTTGGTAATAAAGCGAAGTGATGTTATCTGGTTTTGGCCCAAAAGAGGGAGCAAATAGGTTTGCTCCTTTTTCATTCTATAGCTGAGATTTGGGAATGATGTTCTCAAAGCTAAGTTTAGGACGGTTGGTTTCAACTTCCTGTAAAGGGGCAACTTCTTTAAAGGTACTTAGGCAGCGGATCACTAAATTTTGGTAATCTTTTGTCCCACTGCTTTTCCAAGCAATTTCTTTGTCTGATAACGCACGTAACACTTTGGCAGGCGTTCCAACAATCAAGCTATTTTCTGGAAATATGGCCTCAGCTTTTACAAAGGCACAGGCGCCCACAATTGAGTTTTCACCAATTACTGCTCCATCCATAATCACGCTATTCATACCGATTAAAGCGTTACGTTTGATATGGCAACCATGCAAAACCGCACCATGACCGATGTGCCCTTCTTCTTCGACGATGGTTTCGTACTGTGGAAACCCATGCATGATGCAATTATCTTGAATATTGGCACCATCTTTAATGATCAAGCGGCCAAAATCACCTCGTAAGCTGGCATTGGGGCCGATATAGACATTTTTGCCAATGATTACGTCACCAATGACAACCGCGGTAGGGTGAACAAAGCTTTCAGTGCTGACAACAGGTGTAATACCATCAATTTGATAAAAAGGCATATAGGCTCCTTTAATATAAGTTTAGGCGGCGATATCTCTTAAAACTCCGCCAAAACGCCGATAGTAGGCGCTCGAAGGTTGAGGAAGTTCCCCTACCGTGGTTTCACATCGTTCTGAAACATATTGTGTTGCGGCTTGGTCAATTCGTTGGTAAATATTGGTACAAAGGTGGCGAGCAATATGGCCCTCCCATTGTGCTGGAAGCAGTTCATCAGGCAACAAAGGGTCTTTTAGTGTGACTCGGCGATAGAAGTGAATTAACAACAAACGTAATTGGAAGCAATGTTCTGGGGATATTTGTGGCTCAGTATTCTCTTTAAGGAGTAGTGCCAAGGGCCTAAATAATGAAATAAATTGGTGGTAATGCTCTGATATTTCTTGCAAAGACCAAGCTTGTGATACTAACTCTTTCAAGTTTTTTTCTGAACGGCTATAAGGGTAATCTGCATGAAAATAGATGGCGTGCTCAGTGGCATTGAGCTCATTTAATAGAGAAGGAACATCAGCTTGTGCGCAGCTAGGTGCTGCCATGAGAGAGGTATTAAATTGGCCAAACCCTAGCCAGCTAAGTTCTTTTTTTAGCCTGGTTTTTTCATCTTTATCAGCCGCTTCCAATAATAGTAGTTCCCATTTCCCATCCCAATCAGGTTGTTCAGCAAGGTAGATTTTACTTTCTGCTCGGCGGAATCGGCTTTGCCCGCGTTCAGAAATGCGGTAGTAGCTACGGCGACCAATTTTCTCAACATCTAGCCAGCCTTCTTTTTGTAAACGAAACACAGAAGTGCGAACAAAGCGATCGCTAAACCCCATCGGCTCTAATAGTTTGGTTAAACTGCCTAACCACACCTCGCCTCCGCGGTGATGTAAAGCATCACCGTAGAGTGAGCTAATCAGAGAGGTCCCGCTAATGGGCTGGCTTTCTATGGCATGTTGTATAAATTGGCTGAGTTTATTATCCATTTATATTTCATCTATAAAATTTATGTATCAGAAGGCTTACTGAATAGTAGACATAAATTTAAAAGTTGTCTTCCATTACCTTTAATTAGTGCTATTTTTTTGGCATTAAGGCATACCAAATAAGCTAACTTCAATATGCCTTAATGAGTTGAATTAAATCGCAATTCGAGTATCAATAACACGCTCCGCTTTACCTTGGGAGCGGGGGATATCACCGCAATTGACAATACTGATCCGGGTGCTAATCCCTACCATCGATTTGATACGATGTTTTAAATGATGGCAAATATTGCAGCGCTCATCATAGGTAAGTTGCTCAGGGTGCTTGAGCTCCACGCGGACTGACAAATTATCCATATTACCTTGGCGACCAATTTCTAATTGGTAATGTGGAGATAGCTCTTTGAATTGCATAATTTGTTCTTCAATTTGGGAAGGGAAGACATTTACGCCACGTATAATCATCATATCGTCAGAGCGACCAGTAATTTTACCAATACGGCGCATATTACGATTTACCCCGCTCATTAAGTGAGTCAGGTCACGAGTCCTATAGCGAATAACAGGCATAGCCTCTTTTGTCAGGGTAGTAAACACTAACTCACCATGTTCACCATCCCCCAGTGTTTTAAGTGTATCAGGGGAAATGATTTCTGGGTAAAAATGGTCTTCCCAGATGGTTGGGCCGCTAGCGCCTGCGTCAGCACACTCCATAGCTACGCCTGGCCCCATGACCTCTGATAAACCATAAATATCTAATGCTTTGATCCCAAGGCGAGTTTCAATTTCTGAGCGTAGTGATTCAGTCCAAGGTTCCGCACCAAATACACCTAATCTAAGTGAGCACTTACTAGCATCTCCACCCATGATTTTTTCAAGCTCATCGATGATACTTAAGCAATACGATGGGGTTACCATAATGACATCAGGCTTAAAATCGGCGATTAGTTGCGCTTGCTTTTCTGTTTGGCCACCAGACATTGGGATCACCGCAGCACCAAGGCGCTCTGCACCATAGTGAGCACCTAGACCACCGGTAAATAAACCATAACCATAGGCGACATGAACTTTATCACCGCGAACAGTCCCCGCTGAGCGTAGGCTACGGGCAATTAAATCAGCCCAATTATCGATATCCCGTTGGGTATAGCCAACAACTGTCGGGCGGCCTGTCGTGCCAGAGGATGCATGAATACGAATAATTTGGTCCATTGGCACTGCGAAAGTACTAAATGGGTAGTTTTCACGTAAATCTTGCTTTGTTGTATAAGGGAATTTTTCGATATCACTAAGTTGTTTAAAGTCGTCAGGATGTACCCCTGCATCGTCGAATTTCTTACGGTACATAGGCACATTTTCATATGCGTGAGTGAGTGTCCACTTCATCCGAGAATACTGTAATGACTCGATTTCATCGCGTGAGGCAAATTCGATTGGGTCGATGTTGTCTTGTATCATGCTCATAATTGCCAGTCCTCATAATTATTATATTTACCAGTTCACATTGATGTTGTTTCTGGTTTTAGCCTGAGCAGGTGTAGGGTTCAGGCTGTTTTTATTGGTATTAAGACGTTGTTTAGACTCGTTCAATAACCATAGCTATCCCTTGACCAACACCAATGCACATGGTGCACAACCCGTAGCGACCTTGTTTGCGATGGAGTTCGTTGACAGCGGCAATGGCCAGCCTTGCACCACTCATACCTAATGGGTGACCCAAGGATATCGCCCCACCGTTGGGGTTAACATGTGGGGCATCGTCAGGTAAACCTAACCCCCTTAAGACAGCCAGTGCTTGTGCTGCAAAGGCTTCGTTTAATTCAATAACATCCATTTGCTCTATACTTAGACCGGCAACCTCTAGGGCTTTTAATGCAGCAGGAAGTGGGCCAATTCCCATCAACCTTGGTTCAACACCACAAGTCGCCGTCGCGATAACGCGTGCTCGTGGGGTAAGCCCTTGCTGCTTAGCAATGCTTTCGGATGCAATGATTAATGCAGCAGCACCATCATTGACCCCTGAAGCATTACCCGCGGTGACCGTTCCGTTTTCACGAAAAGGGGTTTTTAGTTTTTGTAGTTGTTCAAAAGTTGTTTCCGCACGAGGGTGCTCGTCTTCAGTGACAAGTAACTCATTTTTGCGTTGTTTAACGGTGACAGGGGTTATTTCTTGCGCAAAAAAACCTTTGATTCTTGCGGCTTCAGTACGTTGTTGGCTGCGCAGGGCGAAAGCATCTTGGTCCTCACGGCTGATCTGATATGTTTCAGCAACGTTTTCAGCTGTTTCTGGCATAGAGTCAGTTGAAAACTGTTGTTCCATTAACGGGTTAATAAACCGCCAGCCAATTGTCGTATCAAAGACTTGAGCTTGTCGTGAGAAAGCCGATTCGTGTTTTCCCATTACGAAAGGGGCGCGGCTCATTGACTCTACGCCACCTGCAATCATCAAACCAGACTCTCCCGCTTTGATACTTCTTGCCGCAAACGCAATAGCATCAAGGCCTGAACCACATAATCGGTTAATGGTGGTACCGGAAACAGAAACTGGTAAGCCCGACAGTAAACTGGCCATACGCGCGACATTGCGGTTATCTTCCCCTGCTTGGTTTGCGCAACCTAAAATAATGTCATCGACTAGTGACCAATCTAGCTGTGGGTGCCGCGCCATTAATGCTTTGAGAGGCACAGTGGCGAGGTCATCGGGGCGTAATGATGCAAGCGCACCACCATAGCGGCCAATAGGTGTGCGAACACCGTCGCAAATATAGGCGTCAATCATGATGGTTCTCCTACTAGACGGTGCCCCAGCCGATGTGAACGACCATGAAATAAGGCTAATGTTTTGCCGTCTTGGTTGACTATTTCAACTTCATATAGGCCATTTTGTTTACCTTGATGTTTCATTTGCGCTATTGCAGTGAGTAAATCACCTTCAAAACCGGGGCGAATGAAATCGATAGAGCACATAGAGGCAACAGCAGCGTGCCCTTGGCTGTTGCAGGCATAGGCGAAGGCGGTATCTGCAAGGCTAAAGAGTTGCCCCCCGTGACAGGTTTTATGGCCATTTAGCATTTGTGCTGTAATCGGCATTTTTAGTTGCGCAAAACCTTCCTCTACTTTTTCAATAGACATGCCCATAGCTTTTGCGCATGCATCATCTTTGTACATCATGTGGGCTGATTGTTGAGCAAGGGTAACATTTGGTACGGAAATCATAGCAACTCCTTGAAAGATAAAGATTGATGGCCTACAGCTAACTGCCTTAATAATGGGTTGGGCCGATAGCGGCTATCCCCATAAAACTGTGTTAAGTGCTCAAGTACTGTTAATACTCGTTGCCAGCCAAGTTGCGCTCCCCAAGCTAAAGGGCCTTTGGGGTAATTCACACCAAAACGCATGGCGTTATCTGTATCCAGTGTGGTTGCTATCCCTTTATTGACGACATCCAGCGCTTCATTACATAACATCGCAACAGTTCTCATTGCTAAGAGTGCAGGGTAGTCAGGTAGTACAATCACGTTTTTCCCAAGCGATTGAAAAAATGCAATTGCTTGCTGGTTTTGTTGCACGTTATTTTGTGCAGCACAGCTGAGAGTGACTGCCGTTGCGGCAAGGTAATTAGCAGATAAATCAAATTGCACGACAGCTTGCCCCAACTTTTGCGCATGAGATGATGTTGATTCACCATTTGTTAACATAATAATAACGTCATTAACAATGAGTGTTGGGGATTGTTCTTGCTGTTGTGTTGATCCTTCGAGTGAGATCCCACTTTCAGATAAAAGCTGCACAAATTCAGGAAATATTTGCCAATTCCCACATACTTTGACCTGTTGTGGTTGGTCAAGAAGGGCTTTTGCTGCAAATAATGGCTTAGGTTGCGGTTTGTTATCATCGTAATGATAGAAACCTTGTTTTGATTTACGACCGAAATGCCCTGCCTGAACTAATTCTAACTGCATTAATGAGGTTTGAAATCGTGGGTCATAGCCGAAGGCTTTAAACACCGATTCAGTCACCGCATAGTTGATGTCATGGCCGATTAAGTCAGTAAGTTGTAATGGCCCCATGGCAAATCCACCTGCATCGCGTATTGCGCAATCTAACGTTGCGGGGCTGCCAATTTGCTCTTCAAGGGCTCGTAATGTTTCTGCGTAAAATGGTCTTGCCACTCGGTTAACAATAAAACCAGGGGTAGAACGGCAAATAACAGGGACTTTACCGAATGACTGGGTCAATATTTTTAATTGTGAAATAACGTGGTCTGATGTTTCTAACCCACGAACTACTTCGACTAACTTCATCACGGGGGCGGGGTTAAAAAAATGCAGCCCAGCAAGGCGTTCAGGGTGCTTTAATTGACTGGCAATGGCAGTAATTGAGAGCGATGAGGTATTACTTGCAAATATAGTTTTTTCGCTACAAATAGCTTCTAAATCGTTAAAAATAGCTTGTTTTATCTCTAATTTTTCTGCGATAGCTTCAATGACCAGTTGCGCATTCGCTAATTGAGATAAATTTTGCACCACAGTAATGTTTTCGATGATGCTTTCTGTCGCTTTGGCTTCAGCTTTCCCTTGGGTAACCCGTTTGCGTAAACGTTGGGTCATTGCTGATATTGATTGGGTTAATACCTGTTGATTAACATCAAACAGTAAAACAGTTAAGCCTGCTGTAGCTGCCACTTGCGCAATACCAATGCCCATGGTGCCTGCGCCAATTACGGCTACAGTCTGGATGCGAGTATTCAAAGGTAAAGTCATGGTTATCTCCCTTTGAATTGCGGTTCGCGTTTATTTAAAAAGGCACTAACCCCTTCGCGGTAGTCTTCACTACGCCCCCCTAAGCGTTGTAAATCACGCTCAAGGTCAAGTTGTTCATCAAGGGTATTGGTTGCCGCGGCGTAAATCGCTTTTTTGATTAACCCTAAACCGTAAGTCGGTTGAGTAGCTAAATGCATAGCCAACTGGTTTACGGTATCGGATAGCTCTTCGTTTTCCGTGACTTGCCAAATCATTCCCCACTGCAAGGCTTGCTCTGCACTAATTTTATCGCCTAATAATGCCATTCCCATGGCTCTTGCATGGCCTGCAAGTTGGGGCAAAAACCAGCTTCCACCAGAATCGGGAACTAGCCCCAAGCGGCAGAATGATTGAATAAAACTCGCACTTTTTGCTGCAATTACGATATCCCCTGCAAGGGCAATGGCAGCGCCTGCACCCGCAGCAACACCGTTAACGGCGCAGATGATTGGTTTTGGCAAAGAGGTTAAACGGCGGATTAACGGGTTATAGTAGGTTTCAACGGAGAAACCAAGGTCAGGCGTTTCGTTACCTACGCTGACGTTCCGGTCGTTAAGGTCTTGACCAGCACAAAACCCTCTACCAGCTCCGGTGATCACTAAACAGCGTATCGTTTCATCTCGTTCCGCAAGCTTGATAGCATCACTAAGCTGACGATGCATTTCATCGTTAAAGCTATTAAGTCGATCGGGGCGGTTTAATGTAATAGTGAGGACCCCATTCTCTTGCGTTGCGAGGATCATCGCTTGGTTTGTCATAATTATTTCCCTGTAAACTGAGGTTTTCGTTTTTCAAAGAATGCATCGATCCCTTCGCGTCGATCTTCGGTGCCGGCTAAGGCGACAAAGTACTGACGCTCAAGTTGTAAACCTTCAGCCAAATGATTTTCTTGGGAATGAATTAGCGAAGCTTTTGCCGCCCGAACCGCTAAAGGTGCATGTATTGCAATGCGTTGCGCAATTTTCTGAGCTCGTTCAACAACTAATTCATCCACACAAATTTCGCTAATTAGCCCTGCCTGAAGAGCGTGTTTTGCATTGATAGGCTCCCCTGTGAGTACCATTTGCATGGCAAGAGACTTACCAACGGAGCGGATCAGCCGTTGTGTCCCTCCCGCACCGGGTATTAGACCGAGTGTTATTTCAGGCAAGCCGAAACGTGCGGACTCCCCCGCAATAATGATGTCGCTAGCAAGCAGTAGTTCAAACCCAGCGCCTAAGGCGTAACCATTAGCAGCGGTAATGATAGGTTTTGATATCATTGAGAGCCGCTGCCATACTTGGGGTCGTCTATCAGTGATAGCGTTAGCAACGGTTTGTTGCTGTAATTCTTTAAGATCAGCGCCAGCAGCAAAAAAACGTGAATTCCCAGTGATAACGATCGCGCCAATCTCATCATTGGCTGCTGCTTGCTCTAAGTTTTGCACTAAGAGTTCTAAACAATCGGTACTTAATGCATTGCGTACTTCTGGCCGATTGAGTGTCAGTGTCAGTACCCGGTTGTTTTGGTGAGATAAAATCCAAGGGTTTTCCATTGTGGCTCCTACACATCAAAATCCAGAACGACGCCATCTCCTTTAGGCCAAGACTGGCAGCTAAGAATATAACCATCAGAAATTTGGTCGGGCTCTAAGCTATAATTGACGCCCATTTCGACTTCTCCTGCACGCAATTTACATTTACAAGTTGCGCAAACCCCACCTTTACAGGCATAGGGCAAGTCGGCTCCTTGGCGTAAAGCGGCATCAAGAATGCTGTCATCTTGGCTATCCATACTGATGTTCATTGTGCGACCATCAAGGTGGATACTGACTTGACGAGTTTCGGTGGCGAGGGCGGAGGTCGGCTTGAATTTGATACCGGATGTATTAAAGCGCTCGGTATGAACAAACTCTTTTGGCATACCATAATTGATTAATGTGTCGTGTACTTCATCCATCATACTTTCTGGACCACAAATAAAAGCGCGGTCAAATTGTTGAAAATTCAATAACGTTTTACCTAATGCATTGAGCTGCTGTTGGCTGATGCGTCCACTTAATAACTCGCTATCTTGTTGCTCTTGGCTAAATAGGTAAAGCACTTGAAAACGCTGTGCAAACCGGTTTTTGAGGTCTGCAATGCTTTCTTTAAACATCACCGAACGGCTATTGCGGTTACCATAAATCAACACAAAGTGACTTTTGGTTTCCGTCTGTAATGTGGCTTTAATAATCGAAAGTAGGGGGGTGATCCCTGAACCGGCAGCGATAGCAAGATAGTGCGCCTGAGTATTCGGCTCAGGTTGATAGCCAAATTGCCCTTGAGGGATCATCACCTCAAGGCTATCACCGACAGTTAGATGTTGGTTGATAAAATTGGAAAACCGACCTTCGTAGATCGCTTTAACGCCAATTTTCAGTGTGTTTTCATCGGGTGAGCTACAAATAGAATAACAACGGCGTAAATTTTCCCCCTGAATGGAGGCTTTTAAAGTCAGGTGTTGCCCTGGTCGATAATGATATTGCTCGCGTAACGCATCAGGAACACTGAATGTCACTGCGACAGCATCAGGGGTGTCACGTTCAATAGCGGCAATATTTAAACGATGGAATACAGTCATGAGGGTGCCCCTAAATACATTTAAAGTAATCAAACGGTTCTAAACATTCAGTGCAGCGATACAATGCTTTGCAGGCTGTTGAACCAAACTCACTAATTTTTTCTGTTTGTTGGCTATCACAGCGTGGACAACAGACAGCACCTTTGTGTTCAGGGTGTTCACAGGATGTTCCTTGCGGGGGTGCGATACCGAATTCCCGTAAGCGCCTTTTGGCGTCTTGGTTCATCCAGTCAGTTGTCCAAGCTGGGGTCAGCATCACTTCAATATCGATATTTTGGAACCCTGCTTTACCAAGAACCGTTTTGATTTCATTGATTAAAAATTCAGTTGCTGGGCAACCAGAATAGGTAGGTGTAAAAATAACTTTCCACCCTTGTTTGTTAGGTACCACATTGCGGATCATGCCAAGATCAGTAATAGAGAGTGCTGGCAGCTCAGGATCAGGAATTTGCTGAAGCTGTTGCCAGATCACATGAACTTGGGGGGATTGAAGCTGGTTAGGTTGCAGTCTCTGTTCCATCACGTCACCACTGGCTATTTGGGTAAGCACATTGCATAAATTGCAGCTGTGTTAATAACAGGCCTAAGTGTTCAGTGTGGCTACCTTGCTTACCACCGATGCGATAGGCCTCTTTTTCAGGTATGTTGAGTGTCGCCTCGGCAAATGTTTCATTGACCGTATTTAGCCAAGTTTCTTTTAGGCTGCGTGGGTCAACGGCTATGCCCACCTCGCTGAGTGCAACTTCAATAGCGTCTGCATGGAAGAGTTCACCGGTAAAGCGCCATAATTCATCAACGGAGCGCTGAATTCTCCTGTGACTCTCTTCGCTACCATCCCCTAAGCGGATCATCCAATTACGGCTAAAACGTAAATGATAAAGGGCTTCTTTTAAGGATTTTTCAGCTATCGCTGAGAGTTGTTTATCGTGGCTATGAATCAGTGATTCATATAATGGAACGTGATAAGCATCTATAAAGAATTGGCGCACTAGGGTATCGGCAAAGTCATTATTCGGTTGTTCGACGAGTAATAGGTTGCTAAATTCCCTTTCATCACGCAAAAAAGCGAGGGTGTCCTCATCATATCCGGCCCCTTTTAATTGCGCTGCATAACTTAAAAAATGACGAGCTTGCCCCAATAAGTCTAAGCCGATATTAGACAGTGCAAGGTCAATTTCAATTTCAGGGGCATGGCCACACCATTCGCATAGGCGCTGTGCAAGAATTAATGGGGTATCACCGAGCCTTAATGTGTAGTGGTGGAGCTGTTGTTGTTGATCCATCGTAAGCTCCTTACATGTTTTTGATACCATCAGGGATGGTATAGAAAGTTGGGTGGCGATAGACTTTGGTATCTGCAGGGTCAAAAAATGTGCTCTTGTCTTCGGGCTGTGAGGCGATTAAATGTGCAGCTTTTACCACCCAAATCGAACAGCCCTCGCTGCGCCTTGTGTAGGCGTCGCGGGCATTTTCCAGCGCCATTTGGTCATCGGCCGCGTGTAAGCTACCAACGTGGCGATGAGCAAGCCCTTGTTTGCTACGGACAAAAACTTCATACAGTGGCCAATCTTGATTGCTCATGGGGTTTTCCTTTTCAGTAAGTGGTTAAATGAGTTAAGCGGCAGATTTAACGGCTTTTTGTTTGCGACTATGTGCCATTGCGCCTTCACGTACCCAAGCACCGTCTTCCCATCCTTTGCGTTTCGCACCAACACGTTCGTGATTACAAATGCCATTACCTTTAATGACTTGATAAAATTCTTCCCAGTCAATTTCGCCAAATCGGTAGTGACCAAGTTCTTCATCCCAAACCAAATCAGGGTCAGGAATAGTCATGCCGAGTGCTTCAACCTGCGGAACTGTGTTATCCACAAATTTTTGGCGTAATTCATCATTACTGAAGCGCTTGATTTTCCAAGCCATACTTTGTGCGCTATGCGGTGAGTCTGAATCATTTGGGCCAAACATGGTCAGTACAGGCCACCAAAAGCGGTTTATTGCATCTTGCAGCATTGCTTTTTGTTCTTCACTTCCTTGTGCAAGCGCCATAACTGCTTCATAACCTTGACGTTGATGGAAACTTTCTTCTTTACAGATTTTCACCATGGCGCGTGCATATGGCCCATATGATGCGCGGCACAGAGCCACTTGGTTCACAATGGCTGCCCCATCGACTAACCAACCAATTACACCAATGTCAGCCCAGCTTAATGTGGGGTAATTGAAAATGGAGGAATACTTCATTTTTTCATCAAGTAGTTTTTGGTAAATGTCTTGGCGAGAGCAACCGAGGGTTTCTGCTGCGCTATACAGATATAGACCATGCCCTGCTTCATCTTGAATTTTGGCCAGTAAGATAGCTTTGCGGCGCAGTGTTGGTGCGCGTGTTAACCAATTTGCTTCCGGTAACATGCCAATCACTTCCGAATGGGCATGTTGGCCTATTTGGCGGATAAGGTTCTGCCGATAAGCATCGGGCATCCAGTCCTTGGGCTCGATGGAAATATCGGCTTCGATTTTGGCTTCGAAGTTAGCCTGATTTTGCTCGCTCATTGATTTTTCCATTAAGTGATTCGAAAATTAAATGTAATTTTTGAATGGTGAATCATATTTATTTAACATTAATGCTAGAAATGGTTAACAAAAAGGTCAATGTTTATTAACCTGCTTTTGCGATGTGCTTCACAATTAATAATAATTAAATCAATATAAACAGCTGGTTACATTCGATATGTTTTATGTGGTTTTAATATGAAAGATGGTTTTTATACGGAAATGTTTTTAATTTGTTAAATTTAAATTGGCATCTATGCTTATATTTATGATACATATTTGCAATCAAATATTATTTAGTGTTTTTATTTCTGGAGAGGAATATGTCACATTTAACAAGTTATATTATGGGGAAGTGGGTACAAGGTGAGGGGGAAGGGCGGAAAATTTACCATGCTCTGACGAATGAAACCTTATATACGGTAACGACCGAGGGGCTGCCATTAGCGGATAGCTTAGAATATGGTCGAAAAGTGGGTGGTGAAACCTTGTCTGCACTCACATTTCAGCAACGTGGTCAAATGCTCAAATCATTGGCGAAGTACCTGCTAGAACATAAAGCACACCTCTATGCTATTTCAGCACAAACCGGGGCGACGAAAGCGGATAGTTGGGTTGATATTGAAGGGGGGATTGCCACTTTATTCTCCTATTCAGGGTTAGCAAACCGTGAATTACCAGATGATACTATTTGGCCAGAAGATGAAATGATCCCGCTATCGAAACAAGGGCAATTTATTGGTCGTCATATTTTGACATCTCGTCGTGGGGTTGCTTTGCATATCAATGCGTTTAATTTCCCTTGCTGGGGGATGCTGGAAAAGCTGGCTCCAACGTGGTTGGCTGGTATGCCTGCGATTATCAAGCCTGCAACAGCATCCGCGCAGGTGACTCAAGCGATGGTGAAGCTAATGGTTGAGAGTGGTCTGGTTCCCGAAGGGGCGATCCAGTTGGTTTGTGGTGGTGTGGGTAATATGTTTGACTACCTTGATTTTGAAGATGTCGTGACATTTACCGGTTCTGCGGCGACAGGGCAGAAGCTAAAATCACATCCCACAATTATTGCGAAATCGGTTCCATTCACCATGGAGGCAGACTCACTAAACTGCGCGGTATTAGGGAATGACGTACATCCGGAACAACCTGAATTTGCTTTATTTATTAAGGAAGTAGTTCGTGAAATGACGGCAAAAGCAGGGCAGAAATGCACCGCTATTCGTCGGGTTATTGTGCCCAAAAATCAGCTTGAAAATGTCAAGCAAGCGCTACTTAAGCGTTTATCGAGCACGACGATGGGTGACCCTGCGGTTGAAGGGGTTCGTATGGGGGCATTGATTAACTTAGAACAGCGCCAAGATGTGCAAGACAAAGTCGACTATTTGCGTCAAAACGGCTGTGAAGTTTTGTGTGGTGGGCAGTTTAATCAACTGGATATTATGGGGGGAGACCCCAAGAATGGGGCATTTTATCCACCAACTTTACTCTATTGTGCGGAACCTTTTAAACACCATGCGGTACATGAAACCGAGGCTTTTGGGCCAGTCGCAACCTTAATGTGCTATGACAATGATGATATTCAGCAGGCTGTACAATTAGCCATTTTAGGGGGAGGAAGCTTAGCGGGGACATTAGTGACCGCAGACCCGCAAGTAGCTCAATCGGTAATCCGTATGAGCGCAAGGGCTCACGGGCGGATGCTGATTTTAAATGAAGCTTCAGCGTTGGAGTCAACAGGGCATGGTTCTCCACTCCCCTTATTGGTACATGGTGGGCCTGGGCGTGCGGGTGGTGGTGAGGAGCTTGGCGGGCTTCGGGCAGTGAAACACTATATGCAGCGTACAGCCATTCAGGGCAGCCCATCGATGTTAACTTCTATTACAAAACAATGGGTTAGGGGCGCAGATACCGTTACTGACGTAGTGCATCCATTCCGCAAACACTTTGAGGACCTCGTGATTGGCGATACGCTGCTAACAGCAAGACGCACAGTGACAGAAGCGGATATTACTCATTTTGCTTGCCTGAGTGGTGACCATTTCTATGTACACGTCGACAAAATTGGTGCGGCACAATCCTTATTTGGTGAACGCATCGCTCATGGGTATTTTGTTGTTTCGGCTGCGGCAGGGTTATTTGTAGATGCGGGTGTTGGGCCTGTCATCGCTAATTATGGAATGGAAAACCTACGTTTTATTGAACCTGTTAAAATTGGTGATACGATCCAAGTTCGCCTAACATGCAAGAAAAAGATTAAAAAAGCGCAAAAACTTGCTGAAGATACACCAAATGGCGTGGTTGAATGGGATGTGCAAGTCTTTAATCAGGACAACACAGTGGTGGCGTTATACAGTATTTTAACCTTAGTGGAACGACGGGAAGGGGATTTTTAGTCATTACTTGTTGCCAAACTATTGGTTGAATAAATAGGTGCTTTTTCAATCATTTTCTGCTTTTATTGAGTTATTGTTAATTTGACCTAGGGAAAGTGAAATGAAAACGCACCACCAAGCGGTTTACCAACAATTTGACGAGCAGGCTAATTCGTATTTAACCAGCCAAGTTCATGCGCAGGGTGAAGACTTACAGATTTTACAGCAATTGCTGCAAGCGAGTCAGCAGGCACATGTGCTTGACCTAGGTTGTGGTGCGGGTCATGCCAGCTTTCATGCGGCTCAGTTAGTAAAGTCAGTGGTTGCCTATGACTTATCGGATTCGATGCTCAATGTGGTCGCTAAAAATGCACAGGAACGCGGGCTCAACAATATTACGACATGCAAAGGGACTGCGGAGTCATTACCATTTGAAGATAATTCGTTTGATATGGTGATTAGCCGTTATTCAGCGCACCATTGGCATGACGTAGAAAAAGCGCTGCGTGAGGTGCATCGTGTTTTACAGCCTGCAGGAAAAGGCATTTTTATTGATGTTGTTTCTCCGGGGCACCCGTTGTTAGACATTTATCTGCAAACGGTTGAAGTTCTCCGTGATACTTCACATATTCGAGATTATTCGGCGGGTGAATGGTCTGGTATGCTAAATAACGCAGGGTTGTTCGTCAGTGGGGTCAAAAGTTTTCGTTTGCCGCTGGAGTTTACCAGTTGGGTTGAGCGGATGCGAACTCCAGAGCTTTTGGTTAATGCGATCCGTCAATATCAAAAAACATTAAGTCATGAGGTAAAAAGCCATTTTGCGGTTCAGGAAGATGGCTCATTTACCTCAGATGTGATGCTATTCGAATTTCAGCGCCAGTAAATAATTACTCGCTTATAAACTGTGCTTGGTTCAATTGGCTAAGCGCAGTATTTACTGCAAAAATTTCACCACGAACTTCAGGAATACCAAATGATTTCAAGCGTGCGCTGTGTTTTTGTAGGTAAGCTTTGGCATCAGCCTCAGAAGTAAACAGATAAACCCCACCGGCTTGTTGGGTTTGCTGGTTTTCTGTCCAAATTTTCCATACAAAGCCAGGTTCTTGGTTAATCGAATTGGCTAATTCATCCATTGCTATGGTCATTTCTGCGCCCCAAGGCCCTTGGTAGGGGAAATCAACTTGTAAGATAACGTTCATATATACTCCTTATTGTTAGCGCCGTATGATATCCCCTAACGCAAATAATAACTTTGCGATTTATCGTATTTTAAACAGCCTACTGTTTTAGACTATTACGTTTCCCTGCTTCAAAAGCTTCTAAAGTGGCTAAACGGGCTTGCTTATGGTCAACAATCGGTTCTGGGTAATCGAGTGGTGTATTGTTAATTAGAGACCATTCATGGGGGGTATGAATATATTTATCGGGTATGTTATTTAGCTCTGGTAGCCAGTAGCGTATAAATTTCCCTTGGGCATCGAACTTTTTCCCTTGGGTTGTTGGGTTGAAAATACGAAACCACGGGCAAGCGTCGACCCCCGTTGATGCAGACCACTGCCAACCACCATTATTTGCGGCTAGGCTGCCATCAATCAGTTGGCTGATGAAATATTTTTCACCTTTGCGCCAGTCGATAAGCAAATCCTTTACTAAGAAGCTTGCGACAATCATACGCAAGCGATTATGCATCCAACCAGTTTCATTAAGTTGTCGCATGGCGGCGTCAACAATAGGATAACCTGTTTTTCCGGTTTTCCATGCGTCGAAATCAGTTGATGAATTATTCCAATGAATATGTTGAGTCCATTGAATAAATGGCTGATAGCGACAAAGATGTGGAAATGCGACGAGTAAATGGCTATAAAATTCACGCCAGAACAATTCATTTAACCAAGTGAATGCACCGCTATCAGGGTAATCTAAAACATCTGGGTTTTCTGCTTGTAACCGGTTAAAACACTGCCGAGGTGACAGTACACCAATGGCAAGATATGGCGATAATTGGCTGGTCCCGTGAATAGAAGGGATATCTCTATCTTGCTGGTAGCGTGTGACGTGTTGAGTACAGAACTGCCTTAGCTGTTTTAAGGCGGCTTGTTCACCAATAGGGAATTGCTGGGAAACCGCTATGTGCTCATGTGGGAATAAAGGGGCGGTTTCTTTGATATTTAAAGAGTCGGCTCTTTTGTTTGGTACACGCAATGAACGGCAGTCTGTGGCGGTTAATTGGGTGAGAAAGGCACGACGAAAAGGGGTATACACTTGGTACATTTCCCCCTTTTGGTTGGTCACAGAACCCGGCGGCAATAACAAAAAATCATCAAAAGCATGAATATGCATTCCATGAGCATTTTTTACCAGCCAGTCATCCCTTTGTTTTTCATTCCATTCATATTGGCGATTAAAGAACAAGGCATCAGCTTGCTGAGTTTTAGCATAGTTTAATACCCACTCGGCCGCATCCATAAAATTCGTCACCGTTTGGCAAACTAATGGGATACCTAATTTGGCAAGAGAACGTTGTAATTCAATGAGATGCTGGTGGATAAACGAAATTTGCCTTGGCGATACATCGTGTTGTTGCCATTGTTCCGGCGTGGCGGTGAAAAGGGCGATAACATTGGCTTGGGGGTCCGCACAAGCAGAGGATAGTGCTTTGTTATCAGTGACCCGTAAATCATTGCGGAACCAGATAAGATGACAAACTTGTTTGGCTGCCATCGCCTCCCTCCTTGGGATATTCAGTTTTATTCGTTGTGTTTAAAAAGCAGAAGGGCCATATTTCAGGCCCTACAGTGTTTAATCTAATTTAGGGTGCTGGTTGATTAAAGATTGGCGTTTTTTCTCAAGCTCAGCAATTTCTTGATCAATATCTTCAACTCTTTGCTCAATATTGTCAAAGTGCTCACTTAAAATTTCTTTTGCTTCTGCTTTATCTGATGCCGCAGGTGTTGCCCCTCGCAATGGTTTATTGGCTGTTTCTGGCATTCTAATACCGGTGTATAAGCCAATTAGTGCGATTACAATCAGGTAATAAGCAGGCATATACAAGTCGGTAGTTGATTCAACTAACCAAGCCGCAACGGTTGGAGTGGCACCCGCAATTAACACGGAAATATTAAATGCGATGGCAAGGGCACTGTAACGAATATGCGTTGGGAAAATCGCCGGTAAAATTGATGCCATAACCCCAGTAAAACAGTTCAGTAAAACAGCTAGAATTAATAAGCCAAGGAAAATTAAGCCAACTGAACCGCTATTTATTAACATAAACGCTGGATAGGCTAAAAGAATTAACCCTACGCTACCAGTGATAACAAATGGGCGGCGGCCAATTTTATCACTGGTTAAACCGATAATCGGTTGAACAAATAGCATACCAATCATAATTGCAATGATGATGAGTACACCATGGTCAGTCGAGTAATTTAAGTTATGTGATAAATAACTTGGCATGTAGGTAAGCAACATATAATAAGTTACATTAGTTGCTATCACTAATCCAACACAAATAAGTAAGCTTTTCCAATACTTAGATGCAACTTCACGCACGGAGACTTTTGGTGGATCTTGAATATTAGCTTTATCTTGTTGCTCTAATGATTCGATATGTTGTTGGAATGCAGGCGTTTCCTCAAGGGAATGGCGCAGATAAAGGCCGATGATCCCTAATGGTAATGCTAAGAAGAATGGAATTCTCCACCCCCAATCATGGAAGTTAGCCTCACCAACGATACTGGAAATAAGCACCACAACACCGGCACCCAATACGAAACCAGCAATAGAACCGAAATCTAACCAGCTTCCCATAAACCCACGTTTACGGTCGGGTGAATATTCAGCAACAAATATAGCGGCCCCGGAGTATTCGCCACCCACAGAGAAACCTTGAGCTAATTTAGCAATTAATAGCAGTATGGGTGCCCAGATACCAATCGTTTCATAAGCGGGAATTAAACCAATACAGAAGGTACTTACAGCCATAATAATAATGGTCATTGAAAGCACTTTCTGACGACCGTATTTGTCGCCAAGTATCCCGAATACGACCCCACCTAAAGGCCTAACTAAGAAAGGTACTGAGAAAGTCGCTAATGCTGCAATCATCTGAACGCTCGGTGATGCGTCCGGAAAGAAAACCTGACCTAAGACATAGGCTAAGAAGCCGTAAACACCAAAGTCAAACCATTCCATCGCATTACCCAGCGAAGCGGCGGTAATTGCTTTTTTAAGTTTCCCGTCATCAATTATTGTAATATCACTAATATTTAACGGTTTTTCTTTTTTCTTCTTGAATTTCATGAAACCATCCTCTTATTTGAATGTGAACAACCAAAACAACTGCATTTAAGATGTGGGTTTTCATATCTGAATAAAATGCAAAACCTTATTATTTAGAATAGTCGTTGTTTAAGTAATAGATAAGTTTTTAATATTTTAATGTAGCGCTGAATAACAGGCCTAAAGCAGGGAATTTGTGGGTAGAGTAATGAGAGAGTTTGTTCTGTAAATACAGCAAGAAGATCACCTTAAGTTATAAAATCCGAGGGTAATATTACATTAATATCGCTTAAATGTAAAATATAGGTATTTTATGCTAGTTACTAAGGGGAAGCTAAGCGCTAATTTCATAAAGTGTATTTTATGATTGTTACTGTTGTATTGTCATAGTTTACTGGCTAAATAGCCTCTTGGTGATACTATTAAAACCATATTAATCAATGTGTTGTATTTTAAAATAAGAAAAGCCGTCTATGATAAATATTAGTGCATCATAGGAGGGCATCATGAATTGTACAATAAGAATTTCAGCAATTAATATCTATCGACCATTCTTGATAAGTAAAAATAATTGCACTGTAGAGGAATGCCTGAGTGCAAGAAGAGACAATCAGAGACGGATAAATCTTCATTCAAAGAAATCTCACATTATGTTTTCATCAAATAAAAACGCGTTAACGATGTTAATTAATGCGGCAAAACCAATTATCAAGGATGATGATATTGATGTTCTTATCCTTGCCTCTACAATGATTAAGCCTTTTTCATCGACTCAAGCAACTGTCATTCATAATAAATTGAATATTAAAAATAATTGTTTATGTATTGATGTGAATACATATCGCTTAGAAATACAAGGAGTTATTGAGCAAGCGATAATGCTAATTAAGTCAAAATCCGCTTATCGTAAAGCGCTTGTTGTTTTTTCTGACCACCTTTCATCACCTGTAAACTCCAATAAATTATTAGGTTCAAAATTATTCAGAAATACAGCTATAGCTACAGCTATTATTTTAGAAAAAATAGAGGGTCGTTTAAGCGTAAGCCTAGCGGATAAATGGCACTATTTTGATCAGAATCATTATTTTCACGGGTAAGTTTCGGTGGCTAATATTAAATAATTGAATCATTATTTTATTGTTGATAGTCATATATAGATGGGTAGCAAAAAAGCAAATAAGACTCTCTAAGAATTATTTATTTGAAAGTGTATTGTAACCCTTCGCTAATTAATTTGTGCTGTCAGTACCTTCTTCTTTTGATAATAACGGTGGATTATGTTGTTCTTTTTTATAATCAGCTAGACAAGTAGGAATGCAGAATTGACTTAGTTACAATCAATTAAATAGTCAGTCATTTGTATGCTTAGTTATAAACGAGAGTGGCAGAATATAAAGAAGGATTTTGTTGCTTACCTCAATAATATGCAGTTTATTTTAGGAAAAAATATGCTGTGTATAACATGCGATTTAAAAGAGTGCCAATATGAAAAAACAGAGTGTTGCATCCTATATTGCAAAAGTACTTGATAATGCAGGTGTTAAACGTATTTGGGGCGTTACTGGAGACTCATTGAATGGCTTAACCGATAGCTTACGCCGTCAAGGTGCTATCGAATGGTTAGGAACCCGCCATGAAGAGGTTGCTGCTTTTGCCGCTGGGGCAGAGGCCCAGTTGACAGGAAACTTGGCAGTGTGTGCAGGTTCCTGTGGACCAGGTAACATGCACCTTATCAATGGGTTGTATGACTGTCATCGTAATCGAGTGCCAGTATTGGCGATTGCAGCGCATATTCCATCAAGTGAAATCGGCAGTAATTATTTCCAAGAAACGCATCCTACAGAACTGTTCCGCGAATGTAGCCACTACTGTGAAATGGTGTCTAATCCAGAACAAATTCCACAGGTTTTAGGGATTGCCCTGCGTAAAGCGATTTTGAATAAAGGGGTGTCTGTTGTTGTGATACCCGGTGATGTAGCATTAAAAGATGCACCTGAAACCGCAAAAGAAACATGGTATCAGCCTCAAGCTCCGTTAATCATGCCTCAGCGTAGTGAAATTGAAAAATTAGCTCAGGTACTTAATCAATCTAAGAATGTGACCCTGTTTTGTGGGAATGGTTGCGCGGGTGCTCATGATGAAGTGGTTAAGTTAGCTGAAACACTGAAAGCTCCTGTTGTACATGCTTTACGAGGTAAAGAACATATTGAATGGAATAACCCGTATAGCGTTGGTATGACTGGGTTAATTGGCTTTTCATCAGGTTACCACGCCATGATGAATGCGGATACTGTTGTATTATTAGGAACTCAATTCCCTTACCGTCCTTTCTACCCCAATGAAGCAAAAATCATTCAAATTGATATTAATGCAGGTAGCTTAGGGTCACACTGCCATATTGATATGGGGTTAATTGGTGATATTAAAGCGACACTTGATGCGTTACAGCCTCATTTACAGACCAAGCAGGAAACAAAACACCTCGACGGTGCTTTAAAACATTATGCAGAGGCACGTAAAGGGTTGGATGACCTTGCTAAACCGGGGCATGAGGGGTTGATCCACCCACAATATTTGGCAACAAAAATCAGTGAGCTTGCTGCGGAAGATGCTATTTTCACTTGTGATGTTGGCACTCCAACCGTTTGGGCTGCGCGTTATTTGAAAATGAATGGCAAGCGTCGTCTTATCGGCTCATTTAACCATGGTTCAATGGCGAATGCGATGCCACAGGCTATTGGTGCACAGGCGGTTGATAAGAAACGCCAAGTCGTTGCGATGTGTGGCGATGGTGGTTTTAGTATGTTAATGGGGGACTTTATTTCCCTTTCACAAATGCAACTGCCAGTGAAGATTATTATCCATAATAATGGGGTGCTTGGGTTTGTCGCGATGGAGATGAAGGTTGCAGGTTTCTTAACCGCAGGGACTGATCTACATAACCCTAATTTTGCCGCTATTGCCAATGCTGCCGGTATCAAAGGGATCCGTGTTGAAAAAAGCGAAGACCTAGAGGGAGCCTTGAAAGACGCATTTGCTCATGATGGTCCGGTGGTAGTTGATGTACTGACTGCTAAGCAGGAACTGTCAATGCCGCCAGAAATTGAAGCTCAAGAAGCAAAAGGTTTTAGTTTGTATATGTTAAAAGCGATTATGACTGGTCGTGGTGACGAAGTTGTACAATTAGTGAAAACTAACTGGTTACGTTAAAACGTTATTGTTAGTCATCAGAAGCCCAATTCGCCTGAGTTGGGCTTCTGTGTTTGTGGCACCGTGACTGTTTACGAGTCAGTCAGAGTAACGTGGCTTTAGGATTAAATTTCCCCTTCAGATATCGACTTTATGGCTCAGCAAATCTGTTGTTTCTGGTACTGCGTTATAAATCAGAATCTAAACCAGCAGGAATGATAGGGCTGTTAACTAATGGGTTATGGGATGCATACAGTTCCCTTAGGGTAGGGGGTAGATAGGGAAGCTGAGTAAACTGGTTATGAGAAATATCTAAGGTTATTAGCGGTGTTTGGCTTGTTTGTAGGTAAGTCAGCTGATTATTCGATACGTTTAAATCAGATAAAGCGTATGGCAGCATTGGCATGTTGGTTAATTGATTATTATTGGCCTGTAAGCTAACCATATAAAGTGGAAGTCTTGGTAAGTTGGTTAGCTGGTTATTAGCGATATTTAATCGTTCTAAATCTTCAGGAAGACTCGACAAACTCGTTAGCTGGTTATGAGAAAGATTTAATGTTATTAGTGAGTCTGAAAATATGGGCAGGGAGGTTAACTGATTATTAGCCACATTAAGCGAACGCAAATTAGGTGGTAGAAAAGTGGGTAAACTACTAATATTCTGGTTTGATAAATCAATATTATCGCTATTTTGCGCAAAACATCGTTGTATTATATCGGCAGCCTCATTTCGGTTCTCTCCTATCGGCGCGTTATTTACCCAGTTATTTAAAGCAAAATTAAGATGTTCAGCATGATAATCGCGTTCAATTAATGGTATATCCATGCACATGGAACCATTTTGACGAAAAGTATCTATGGTGCAGGTAACGGTATTTGTTCCTGAATAATAGCCAGTTCTAAAATTACTTTGGGTACTGGGTGAAGCTAATGATTGTAATGTCAAAAAAATTGCTAGTTGCTCATTCGGTTGTAACCTAGCATTCGAAAAAAGATTATTAAAGTGTTCATTTGCTCGTTCATGAGTTTCTGGTGGAAAACATTCTTCTATCGCTTGCCATAGAGTATTTAATTGGAATGTACCTATATGATTGTTAATACTATTAATTTGGTTGTTATTATGACCAATGCTAAAATTATTCAATGTTACCCCCTTATAAATACTGGTTATTTCTGGGCGATATAAATATAAAGTTATAAGAAATCAAATCAGGGGATGCCCTTAAATTTAAAGCGGTATGGCCTTCCAAGAAAAATATTTAATAAGTGAAAAGGAATTACCTTCTTGCTGTAAAGTCTGCCAAACTCCCCAAATATTCAGGTTCACTTAATGGTATGAGGACAGACTCAGCTAGACCATGAGTGGCGTTTATTATAGTGCACTCAGCGGCCTCCATTCCCCTTACATATTCTGTCGTAAAATTGTTTTGATGCCCTTGTGAAGCTAATGATTTTAATGTCAAAAAGCTTTCAAGTTGCTCAGGCGGTGTGACTAATAGATCACCATGATAAAAATCATTAAGGCATTCATATGCAAGGGGTTCTAATTTGGGAGAGAACCATTCTCTTATATGGCCCCATATTTCGTCGGCTTCGTTAGGTAGTTCATCGTCAAAAAGCCTGTCACCTTGAACATGATGTAAATGGTTTACACCCATATTGAAATTATCCATAATTATTACCTGATAAAATTTAAGCGATTCAGATAATAAAACATAAGGCCAAAATGAATTAAATCAGGTCATTACCTTAACTTTTAGCTGAGGGTTAATAACCCGCAGCAGATTGACTACGCCACAAATGGGCGGCAACAAGGGCTCGCCAAGGAGAAAACTGTGTTAGCCATTTTTCTGTTTCCTTAGCCGTTGGTGGCTCTTGTTTAGTCAGCAACGTTTGCAAATTACGCCTGACCGCAACATCGCCATGTAAAGAGCCATTTAAGTAATTAAATCCACGAAGGAGTGCATAGCTAACCGTCCAAGGACCAATACCTTTAATTTGTAATAGTTGTTCAGTGATGAAATTTACGTTCTCATGGTTTATTTGCTGTGATAAGTCAATTTGTTGGTTCTCTATTGCGTCACAAAGCGCTCTCAGAGCAACGACTTTACCAATTGAAAACCCTGCTTGGCGAAGGGTATCGTCACTAACTCGAGAAACTTGCAGTACATCCGGAAAACACCAAATTCCTGAGGTATGTTGAAGCCCAACTGCTTGGATAAATCTTCGGCGAATTGCAATTGCGGCATGAACACTGATTTGTTGACCAATAATAGCCCAAACTAAGGCTTCAAAGGCATTAGCTGATTGATAAATTCTTAATCCCTGTTGTTTTTTAATCAGTTTCCCAATTATTGGGTCTGTCATGTATTGCGCTTCAAACTGTTCAACTGGTTGGTTTAATCCTAATAAATGTTTTGCGAGAGAATGAAGCTCAGACTCTTGAGGTATAACGGTTGGCGAGTCAATTTCCAGTGATAGCGTTGCTTGCTGATTTTTAATCATTAAATTTAATTTTGCAGCTTGTTGTTGCCAGATTAATCCTTTGTGCAAGGTATTTCCTTCAACAATTTCTGCGACATTTTGTTGGTCTCTAAGATGAAAGGCGAAGAAATCACTAGAAAGATAATGTGAGGGTAGGGGGAGTTTAACTAAAAATGTTTTCATTATTAAGACCTTATAGGATTTTTCTTTATTCACTATATATTGTGATTAAGCGCATTTAGTTACTCATTTTTTATTAATTAAATATGCTATCTTACTTAAGTCTATTATTTTTGTAATGACATGATGGTTATCTCTAATAAGGACGTGTAGATGAAAATTGAAAATGGGAGTTTACCAGATAGTACTTCGACACCACCGCCAAAACCTACCCCTGAACTAAAAGGGATTGGTGGGTGGCTAATTTTGCCTATGTTAGGGATCGTGCTGTCTCTTATTGTGCTCCCTTTTGTAATTTATAGCCAAAATGCCCAAGTGATCGAATATTGGCATGAACTAACTAACCCACAATCCGATTCATTTATTCCGTTATTTAAAGAGCTGATTTACTTCGAAGTGCTAGGTAACGTTATTTTATATGCTGTCTTACTTTTTCTTTGCTATGTCTTTTTTACTAAGAAAATGTTGACGATTAAAGTGTATATTTTTTTCCAGCTTTTTTCCTTAGCTTTGACCATCACAGATATTCTATTAGCGAGTAGTTTGTTAGGTATAGCGGTGGATGCCTCAGATATTAAGGATATATTCAGAGGTTTAATTGGTTGCGCTATTTGGATACCCTATTTCTTAGTATCAAGACGCGTTAAAAATACGTTTGTGAACTAGTTTGTGTTGTTTCAACGATAATTTATTAAGCAGGAGGCATGATGATTAAGTGTAAAAGAGTCTATGACCCTGTTGCAGATGACGATGGTTACCGGGTACTCGTTGACCGGCTATGGCCAAGGGGGATCAAAAAAACCGACTTACAGCATGATGAATGGAATAAAGATGTCGCACCAACAAATGAATTGCGAAAATGGTTTCATCAACACACTGATCAATTTGTACAATTTACCGAGCACTACCTGCAAGAATTAAACCATACAACGGCATGGCAGCCGTTAGTTTCACAAGCAAAGCAGGGGAGTTTAACGTTATTATACAGTGCAAAAGACACGCAACATAATCAGGCTATTATACTCAAAGCATTTATTGAACAAAAAATGCAAAACTCATAAAGGTTATCGGAATGGATACGCACCAATCAACCACTCAAATAGGGCAGCCAATAGTACAAGGTGTTTCTCAGACGGTTGCGAAAAAACCACTACAAGGGGTCAGTGGATGGTTGATTTTACCCGTTATAGGGTTATTTTACATGTTATACAAAACGGTCATGATGTTATTGTTAGATATTGCACAAGTAAAAACCGTTTGGCCATTAGCGACACAAGCTGATTCTGACTTTTACGTTGCTGGTTTTTCGACAGGGTTTTACCTGTTACAAACAGGCTATGGGGTTTTGATAGCCTTATTTCTGTGGACATTTATTGCTGCAGCAAAATGGAAAAAAAGCGCGAAATGGTTATTTATCATTACTATGCTACTGTATACCGTGATGATTATTGTGGCTCGCTTTGTTTTCCCCTATACATTCGGTATTGAAGTTAATTATTCGAATGTGATTACAGCGATTAATGGGAGTTTCTACTGCGCCTTATGGGTCCCCTATTTTTTGGTGTCTAGCCGAGTAAAAAACACCTTTATTCGTTAAAAATTGGCCACCGTGGGTTATGGTGGCCAATAGTGTTAATCATCAGAGAGATTTAACGTGTTGGTGATATTGCACCGTTCAATGAATGCTTCATCATGAGAAACCAGTAATAAACTACCTTGATAATCGTTGAGTAAGTCCTCAAGTAACTGTTTTGAGTCCAAGTCCAGATGGTTATCGGGTTCATCAAGTAACAAAATAGCTGGCGGGTTAGGGCTATGAGTGAGCGCTAACAAGGTGGCTTTCAATTGTTCACCGCCACTAAGTTGTGTTAGTGGCTGTAATGATTTCTCCCCTCGAATGCGTAGCATACCAAGCTGTGTGCGCCATTGTTCAACGGAGAATAATGGTTGGTATTGATGAAGTGCTTCCCCAACCGGCAAGGATTTATCCAGTAAACTCAAATGCTGATCTAAATAACACACTGTGCCACTTAAACGATATTCTCCTGAGACCGCCGGAAGATACCCCATTAATACCTTGAGTAAAGTGGATTTCCCGCAACCATTGTTGCCCTGAATATGCCAGTGTTCTCCACTGTATATAGTGAATGAAAGTAGTGATGAATGGCCATAAGGTAACATTAATTCAGAAGCGAAAACGGTTACTTTTCTTCCCTCACTTTGGTAGTTAATCGCCATTTTTTGCGGTTTGATATGGCGAATTTTTTCATGGTTTTCTTGTTGCTGATTTTGTAAGTTATCCATGACGCGCTGATGGCGGTCGGCAACTTTTGACTGTCTTTTTTCGGCACGATTTTTCTGCATATCAAGTAGTAACAAGGATTGAGAACCACCATAACGAATCTTCTCTCCTTGTTTTTTACGTTGAGCCGCTTTTTTCAATGTGATCTGTTGTTGTTTTTTCTCTTGATTAATTTGTTTTTCTAAACGTTCGGCTTGTGCATCAATTGCCGCTATTTCGAAGTTTTTCTGAGTGTCGTATAAGTCATAATTCCCTCCATATTCATACAACCCTTTAGCGGTTAGCTCAAAGGTGGCGTCCATCTCCCCGAGCAATGCCCGATTATGCGATATAACTAAGCACCCAGCGGTATGTTCAGATAACTTTTCACTTAGCCATTGTCGACTCTGCGCATCTAAGTGATTATCGGGTTCATCAAGTAATAGAAAACTATTTTTCTGCAAAAAAGCACGGCAAAGGGCGAGACGTGTGCGTTCGCCACCACTTAAAGATGCAATAGGGGTTTCAATGGAAACGGGTAGTCTGGCTGAGTCCAATAGATTTTCCCATTGAGATGGCAAATGCCATTTATCTTCAACCTGTTCGAAATCATCAAAGGTGCCATTTCCTGATTCAATGCGGGCAAATGCATAATAAATCTCAGAGATGCCTAAAGCATCAACCAATGTATCACCCGCTAATCGAGTTAACTGATCGACGTGGAGAAAGGGAATATTCCAGTGCACGTTACCTTGTGTAGGGGGGAGAGTTTGTGCAAGAAGTCGCATTAAAACCGACTTACCAGTGCCATTATTCCCGATTAAGGCGTTTTTTTGACAAGATAAAGTCCCGCTCAGTGGGGGAAATAGGGCGGTTTGGTTAAATTCAATATTAAGTTGTGAAAAGTGACAAGCAACAGTCATATGCACCTCCAAAATTGCGAGGACAGACAACGTTGTTGACTTATCAATAAGCGTCGATGAAAGTGGTTGCCTGCCAGGAACAGAAAAATGAATACCAAATTGGTATTGGAAAATATTTTCTGGCAGTGCTTAATTCATCGTGGGGCGTACCTACTAAGTTGAGTAATTTGGTAAGGTGAATGGGTATTATAAGCTGTTTAGCGATAAAGTGTCCAATTTTGTTGGCGACTTTAGGCGCGTTGATTTCTCACCACTCCCTCTTTCTAGGGGCTAAGATAGAGCCGCAGCGCCTTTACAGAAACCTCATACTACGACCAGTCATTTGAATGCTCTTTTGATAAATGGGGTAAGAGCGATAAGAAAACCTCTATTTTTCTTTCGTTGGTCATATCGACAAAATCATCCATCGCAATTTCCACACTATTGATAACATTATTGCGGATGGCAAACTTATACATCAAATGCCCAGTCCAGCTTCGATGAACATAAACATAACCCTCTTCACTATAAGAGAGCCATTTATCTTCCATACATAAGGGTAGCCAACCATTCAGTATGTTCTTCACCTCGGTTTCTGTCAGTGTGTAGTTTAAATGATGAACTAGTGGTTCGTTTTCAAAGAACTTTAGGTTTTTAAACTTACTTATCATTATATTTAACTATCAATAGATATTTATAAGCACAGATTATCAGATATGGGGTTGAGGTCAAAGTGAACTCACGGTTGCTTACGCACTAAACTAACAGCATGCGTGCGCGTCCCGTAAGATGACGTTAGGCCTAGATGTGACGAGTAAAATTTAAGGGGTATTTTGATTCAATAGGGATATGTACTTTATTAGGATTAGGTTTCAAAAAGCGGATGACATGGCATAAATGAGAGGGAACTAAGGTAGTAAGGTATCATCAAAGTTACCTTGTCAGTGATATAGCGCCAAATTAAAAGGCCTGACCCCTGTTGAACAGTAAAATCAGGCCTTACAAGTCACTTAACTAAAAGCCCCTAATCTAGGGAAACATTGTTTAGCGAGTCATGATATTTTGCCGTTATACAGAAGCATGCTCAGATAGCGAATGCTCTGATAACCACTGTGCAATACGTTGTTTTTCTTCATCATTTAGCCACATACCGAGCTTAGTACGGCGCCAGATAGCATCATCTAATTCAGTTACCCATTCATGTTTAACTAAATAACGTAATTCAGCCTCGTAAACATTGGCACCAAAGGCTTCACCGAGATCACTGAGTGAATTCGCACCTTCAAGGATTAATTTACTGTTGCTACCGTAAGTTCTGGCAAAACGCAGGGCTAAGCCTTCAGGTAGCCATTGATAATGTTGGCGCAGTACACGTGCATAGCCGTCACGGTCGCAACCTTCAATATCCCCGCCAGGTAATTGACCATTTTTAGTCCAAGGGCTACCTGCATTCGGGTAGTAGGTGGCGAGCTTATTGACAGCGGCTTCGGCTAATTTTCGATAAGTCGTTAATTTACCACCAAATACAGACAGTAATGGGGCTTTGCCTTGTTCATCGTGAATATCTAATGTGTAGTCACGAGTGATGGCTTGTGGTGAATCAGATTCGTCATCACATAGTGGACGAACACCTGAGTAATCCCAAACGATATCGCTAACCGTTAGCTGTTTTTTGAAGTGGTCATTATATACTTTCAGTAAATAGTTAACTTCGTTTTCATCGATTTTGACATCTTTCGGATCACCTTTGTATTCCACATCAGTGGTACCAATGATTGAGAATTCATCCATCCAAGGGATCACAAATACAATACGGTTATCTTCGTTTTGTAAAATATATGCCTGTGGTTCGTCGTGTGCACGAGGAACCACAATGTGGCTACCCTTGATTAAACGAATACCGTAGGGTGATTTCAGTTTCAAGCCATCATCGAAGAACTCTTTTACCCAAGGTCCTGTCGCGTTTACTAACCCTTTAGCTTTCCATGTGTGGGTCTCACCAGTACGTAAGTCTTGAGCTTCAACCACCCATAGGCCATTTTCGCGATAAGCACGAGTTACTTTTGTGCGAGTACGAACTTCACCATTCTTACGTACTACTTCTTGAGCGTTTAATACAACTAAACGCGCATCATCAACCCAACAGTCCGAATATTCAAAACCTTTGGTTAATTCAGATTTTAATACGGAGTTTTGGTTGAATTTTAAACTTTTACTGCTTGGTAAACTGACGCGTTTTCCCAAATGGTCATATAGAAATAAACCAATACGGATCATCCAAGCTGGGCGTAAATGGGGTTGGTGAGGTAAACGGAAACGCATTGGAAAAGCAATATGCGGAGCCAAGCGTAGCAGCACTTCACGCTCTGCTAATGCTTCACTTACCAACCTAAATTCGTAATGTTCAAGGTAGCGTAAGCCACCGTGGATCAGTTTTGAACTCGCAGATGAAGTTGCACTCGCTAAGTCTTGAGCTTCGAGCAGTAATACCGATAATCCACGACCCGCAGCGTCTGCTGCAATACCAGCGCCGTTGATCCCGCCGCCGATGACAATCAAGTCTTTAGTTTCCATGCATCCCCCTGAGATGTTCGAAACACTTTCAATAATGTTCGTTTTCGCTCATTTGATTGTAATCAAATTCCATTAGTATGCCAACTAATAATGAAGAAAAAATAACAAGTGCGTGATATTGGTAACAAACTTTTTTCAATACCCACATTTAAAATAATGTTATTTACAAAGGGAAATTTGAGTTTCGAGCGAAAAAGAACAAGGAACGGAGGATATAAAAAATTAAAGCGAGGGGCAGATATTCAGAAGCATGATGGCAGGCTGGTGCGCTGCCATCATGAACATAATGATTTGATTAGCAAAGTTCGAGCTGGACGTTATGTTGCTCAATCACTTTGAGGATGCTATCAGGTGGTTGTTTGTCGGTGAATAGGTAATCGATTAAGTTCATGTTACCGAGATTAACCATCGCATTACGGCCAAACTTAGAGTGGTCGGTGACTAACATGACACAGCGTGAATTCTCAATAATTGCGCGTTTGGTACGAACTTCGTGGTAGTCAAACTCAAGCAAGGAGCCGTCCATATCAATACCACTAATACCAAGAATGCCATAGTCCAACCTAAATTGAGAGATAAAATCCAACGTGGCTTCACCAACAATTCCGCCATCACGGGAACGGACTTCACCTCCCGCTAAAATTAAGCGAAAGTCTTCTTTTGGCATCAATAGAGTAGCAACGTTCAAGTTATTGGTTACTACTCGCAAATTTTTATGATTCACTAACGCATGGGCGACCGCTTCAGGCGTCGTACCAATATCAATAAATAATGTGGCGCCATCAGGGATTTGACTAGCGACATGTTGTGCAATACGCGCTTTTTCATCTGACCACATAATTTTACGGTCGTTATAAGCGGCATTTACGGAACTTGAAGGTAGTGCCGCGCCGCCATGGTGCCGCTGAATTTTATTTTGTTCAGCGAGGTCATTGAGGTCTCGTCGGATGGTTTGAGGGCTAACCTCAAAATGTTCGACAAGTTCTTCAGTACTGACATATCCCTGAAGACGCACAAGTTCAACGATTGCATCATGTCTCTGGGTTTGTTTCACAGCGTTGGCCTCTAATTATTAAAATGTTTTATCTGGAGCTCTGGTGTTTGAAACTTTGCCTATTATCCCATACTCCCATCAATAAGCCGATAATTAACCCTGAAGTATGTGCGGCATTGGCAATATGCATCCCTAAAATATCGAAGTAACCGAAAAAGAGCCAGATAATTGAAAATATCATTAGCCCCCGTGGGATGCTGATACCACTTTCTGGCCGGCGTTCGCCGGTTAACCAAACGTAGCTAACCAAGGCATATACCACACCAGATAAGCCGCCAAAATTATTTTCACTAAATAGTGATTGACCCCAATTACTGAATAAGGCTGAGACCAATAGAATGGTGAAGAGTTTCCCTGTTCCCAGTTTTCGTTCAACTTGCCCAGCAAGGAACCACCATAATGCAAGGTTGAAGCCAATGTGCGATAACGAAAAATGCACCAATGCAGGGCTAAACCAGCGCCAAAGTTCAGATTGTTGGTCGCCAATTGGCCAAGCTAGGTAACGTAAAACTTCACGCGCATCTGTTATTTCTACCCAAAGATATACAATAATCGACAACACAATAACAGCGATAGTTAAAGGGCCTGATTGCTCTTTTAGGTAATTCCATGTGAGGTAATTTCGGTACTGAAATTGGGTATCTGCACTACCGGTATGCCAACTAGCTTCTAGATAGCGGGGGTGGTTAGGGTCTTGTAAAAAGATATCGAGTTCTTTGCGTACTTGAGAAAGATGTTGGTCATCTTCTAACCAAAGTTCAAATAGCGGTTGCTCCTGCGATGGCTGCATTTTTAAATGAATATTTTGGCTTGCCATGTAATCAACAAATGCTTGCGCCATTCTCGGGTTAGCAAAAGAAGTGATGTGGATCATGAATACGTTTTCTCATCTAGAGCGCCGTGACGGCTTGTGGATATTCCCTTAACCAAGCTTCAAACCCGCCATTAATGCTGTAAACAGATTCATAGCCGATGTTGATCAGATATTGTGCAGCACCTTGACTGCTATGCCCGTGGTAACACATGACCATGACGGGTTGTTCATAATCCGTTTGTTCCAAAAACTGACTGAGTGACTCGTTGGTAAGGTGATAAGCCCCACTTGCATGGCCTGCACGGAAGCTTTGTGGATCACGTACATCAACAAGTATAGCAGTGCCTTCTAACCAATGTTGATAGGCTTGCTCGGGTGTTAGTGTCTCGAAATGGTCCATAAAATACCGAATATAGTGGGGAAACCCCCATAAAAGATAAAATTAGGCACCTGTAAGCAGAAAAACAGGTGCCAGACATCAATGGCAATTAGTAGAAAGAGTGCTCGCCACGTTGGTGCTCAGTTAGGTCTTTAACGCCTTTTAACTCACCATCAAACATTTTCAGTAATTCTTTTTCGATACCCTCTTTGAGGGTGACATCGACCATAGAACAACCATTACAACCACCACCAAATTGTAGGATAGCAAAACCATCATCGGTGATTTCCATCAGAGAAACACGGCCGCCATGGCTGGCTAATTGAGGGTTTATTTGTGATTGTAAAACATACTCAACACGCTCAATTAATGGCGCATCATCAGAGACTTTACGCATTTTTGCGTTTGGTGCTTTTAACGTTAGTTGTGAACCCAGTTGGTCAGTGACGAAATCAATTTCAGCATCGTCCAAGAATGGGGCACTAATTTCATCAACATAAGCAGATAATTTTTCGAACTTCAGTTCTTTATCTGTTGCTTCAACGGCACCCGGTGGGCAGTAAGACACACCGCATTCTGCTGTTGGTGTACCTGGGTTGATGACAAATACACGGATTTGGGTTCCTGGCTCTTGATTTTCCAACAACTTGGCAAAATGAGCCTGTGCTGCTTCAGTAATATTAATCATAATCATTTGCTCAATAATAGTTGACTGCTTTAGTTGGTTATAATACGCCCATTTACCCCTTTCCTACAAGGTGCGACAGAGTGACCACGCATCAACAGTATGCGCACCCGCACAAATCAACAATTTTGCTGCGGAGTTCATTGTAGAACCTGTGGTAATAACATCATCAATAATAGCGACATGTAGGCCTGAAACTGACGTTTCTAAGGTAAATGCACCTTTAAGGTTAGCTCGGCGATGCTCTCTTTTTAGTGTAATCTGTGCCAGTGTATCATGACTGCGTAATAATGAATTTTGTGAATAGGGAATATTTAACCATCTGGACAATATTTCACCAATTAAGGCCATGTGATCAAAGCCGCGAAACCATAACCGACGGCGATGTAAGGGAATAGTCATGATTAAATCAGGTTTTTGCCATTGATGATGGCGGTAACCAGTGAGCCAAAATAAAACAAAAATTCGGGCTAAGGAAAAGGCAAGTTGTGGCTGTTTATTAAATTTAAAATAATGAATGAGTTTACGTAATGGGGCTTGATACGGTGTTACAGTGACCAACTGGTGCCAAGCTGGGGGGCTCTTTAGGCAACGACCGCATTCATTAATAGGCAGCTCACAGGGCAAAGCACAACGAGAGCAACTCACCGGCATTTTCGGTAACCCTTTGAGGCAAAATGAACAAATGCCCTGATGAATTAATTTTAGTGATTGGTGGCATAGCCAACAGACCCCTTCCATTGTTAGCATGGTAATGTCCTGTTAAAAATATACGACTAAGAAATGAACGAAGAGAGTGTAACCATGACAAAGTTATATTGGCAGACCGTTGGCGATGGAAAGCAAGATATTGTGTTACTACACGGATGGGGGCTGAATGCGCAAGTTTGGCAAACCATTATTCCGCGGGTCGCTTCGCATTTTCGTATTCACTTGGTTGATTTACCTGGTTACGGTCGTAGCCAAGGCTTTCCGCCAATGAGTATTCAATCTATGGCGGATATTTTATGGGCACAGGCTCCGAAAAATGCCATTTGGTTAGGGTGGTCATTGGGGGGGCTGGTGGCAAGTCGTATCGCTCTTGACCATCCCTATGAAGTGACAGGGCTAATAACAGTAGCATCATCCCCTTGTTTTAAAGCCGATGGCAGTAACTGGGCGGGGATCAGACCTGAGGTTTTATTAGGTTTTGAGCATCAGCTCGCCGCTGATTTCCACCGCACCGTTGAACGTTTTCTAGCACTGCAAACGCTTGGGACAGAAAGCGCAAGAAATGATGCAAAGTTGCTAAAATCAGTTGTTCTCGAGCAGCCTATTCCGACGGTAGAAACGCTAAATGCGGGGCTTGAGTCATTACGTACCGAAGATTTGCGTGAGGAATTGAAAAAACTGCCAGTGCCATTCTTACGCATTTATGGTTATCTTGACGGGCTTGTCCCACGTAAAGTGGTGCCCGTATTGGACGAGCTTTATCCACACTCTCCGTCTGTGATTATGCGCAATAGCGCTCATGCCCCGTTTATTTCACATCCTGATGAGTTTTGTGAGTATTTATGTGACTTTCAAAGCCGATTGGAAGAGTAAATAGAACCATCAGTCATTAAGGGGGGTTTTTAAAGCGTATATTCTGCTAACTATAGTTCCATAGCAGGCTTTTTATTACAGCACTTTATGTTATCCCCTTACTTCAAAAGGAATCGATGATGGTTAATGATTTATTGACACAAACTAAACCCCAATATTCCGGCAGAGGTCTGGTTTTTTAAGAATTCAACTATGCGATAAAAAGAATTGCAGGTTTATGACATTCCTTCAAGGTGCCTCACTTTATCTTATACACAAAGTGCGCACAGTCGGTGCTTTCGGGGCAACCCTTGCAACTGCTACCTGTCAAACAAGCACTCACATCGACTTTTTCAATTTTGCCTAGACTCACTAGCTTTTCAGCCATGGCTTGGACCAACGGAATTGGGGTATTGAGGCGCTCACTCAGTAAAGTGATGTCAGCTTGCCCATATAAGGCGATTAAATCTCGAACTTGTAACAAGCTGACCATCACGTTATTCCTTAGTGGCAGGCATTGCCTGAACATCCAGAGCATTGCGCCGCAGTTTTACTTTTTATATTCAATGTGACCCGACTACGGACACGGCGTAAGAACATAAATAAAATAAGATTGAAAGCAACTACCGCAATGATAGTTATTAAGCTACTTTGTGGGTGCTCACTAAATGTCGCTATTTGGTAAAACAGCGCAGAAAGGCTATAGGCCACATTGAGCCCCCAAAGAATGGAAAAACTCATCCAGCTTTTATTGGTTTCGCGAGCGATAGCTCCCATCACAGATACGCAAGGCACATATAGCAAGACAAAAATTAGATAACTATAAGCCGCGATGCCAGAACCAAATTTCGCTGCCATGGTACCCATAGAGCCTGACTCCATCTCACCGTCCCCTTTACTGGCTTCGATAGGGTTCGATAGCGCACTTAATGTAAAGGTTTCTTTTAAGCTATCCCAAGTATCGGATACCGCATCCTCTAACTCTTCCCACAAATTGAAAGATTCAGCATCAAATGGTTCGGCGGTGATCGCTTCGGCGGTATACAGGGTATTTAATGTACCCACGACCACTTCTTTGGCCATTGCTCCCGTGATTAATCCGACGGTGGCTTGCCAGTTGTCCGCGTGAACGCCGATTGGCTGTAATGCAGGCGTGATAACTTTACTGACCGAAGCCAGTGCCGAATCATTAATATTATCAACGGGTTTACCTGAGAAAGAGAAGCTGTTTAATGCGCCGATAAAGATACTGGCAACGACGATAACCTTACCAGCACGTACCACAAAGCCTTTCAAGCGTTGCCAAGTTTGGATCAGTAACGTTTTGACGTGAGGAACGTGGTAAACCGGTAATTCCATAACGAAAGGGGAGGCTTCACCGCGCATTAAAGTGTGTTTGAGTAGCAATCCTGTCAGGATAGCGACCACAATCCCTAAAATATACAGGGAAAAGACAACACTAGCGCCGTTTTTACCGAAAAAGGCCGCGGCAAATACTGCAAAAATTGCCAGCCTTGCGCCGCAAGACATAAATGGTGCCATTAGAACAGTAATCAGCCTTTCACGCGGTGCATCAAGAGTACGTGCGCCCATAATGGAAGGAACGTTACAGCCAAAGCCAACAATTAAGGGCACAAATGATTTGCCGGGTAAGCCCAGTGCTTGCATGAGCCTGTCCATTACAAATGCCGCACGAGCCATATAGCCGGAGTCTTCGAGTATTGAAAGAAATAGGTACATCATCCCGATTTGTGGTACGAGTGGTAAAACGGTATTAATACCACCACCAACACCTTGGGCAAGGAAGATGGTTAGCCAATCAGGGAAACTCAAATAATCTCCCAGCCACTGGAGACCATGAATAAATATGGCTTCTGATGCCCCCTCGAAGAAAGGTTGTAGTGCTCCTCCGATATTAATTGCTAATACAAACATCAGGTACATGACAAATAAGAAAATCGGGACACCAAGCCAGCGACTGAGAATAAATCTATCCAGTGATTGCGTTAATTTGTTGGGTTCAGCAGCACTATTATTAATAGCGGCATGGCAAATAGTCGCAATAGACTGATAGCGAGAGTCTGCAATGAGTAACTCGGGTTCTTCATTCAAACTCTCTTTAAGTTGTTGGCGTGTCGAAAGTAATTGCTCTTCTGTTATTTCTGCACGTTGGCGGCTGTAAATATCCCCTTCGAGGATTTGTAATGCTAACCAGCGGCGTTGTTGGTGGCTAAATTGCTGTGATGATATTTGATCTGACAGTGAGTCTACCGCTTGTAATAATTGAGGTGGATATTCGACAAGGGCTTTTTGGCTATTTTGTGGATGAGTATCAATGGTTTTCTTTAATTCATTAATACCAGTCGCACGTGTTGAAACCATTGGAATGACAGGGCAACCCAGTTGTTTCTCCAATTGAGCAATATCAATATCAATATGTTGGCTTTGTGCGATATCCAACATATTAAGAGCAACAATACAAGGAACACCGAGTTCAACTAACTGTAATGTAAGATAAAGGTTGCGCTCTAGGTTTGATGCATCCACCACATTGATTAGCATGTCAGCTTCGCCACTTAGGATAAAGTAACAGGCAATTTGTTCATCTAGTGAGGTTTGCTCGGAAATTGTGGTGAGGGAATAAGTCCCTGGAAGGTCAACAAGCTCAATCTTATGGTCGTCTGTGTGGAAGCGACCAACTTTGCGTTCAACCGTGACACCTGCCCAGTTACCGACGCGTTGTCTCGAGCCTGTTAGCTGGTTAAATAGGGTCGTTTTGCCTGCATTGGGGTTGCCAATTAAGCCGATAGTCAATCGTTTCATAGTGTTTGCCAATAATATAAAAAGAATACTTAAGCGGTAGGCGCTTCATCAAGGTTAAGCAGGGCGAGATCCTTTTTACGTAATACTAAGCTCACGCGATGCGTTTCTATCTGCACAGGGTCACCAAATGGCGCTAAGCGCACGACTTTAAATACAGAACCCGGTAGCAAACCAAGGGAAAGAAGTTTTTGTCGGTAAGCGGGGCTTATCTCTGGTGAAAAACCAATTATTTTATAGCTGCATTGAGGAAGTAGAGCCATAGTGTCTTCCTATTAATTCAATTTATAATGATATCAATACTTATTGCTAGAAATATGGGTATCAATAACTTGATAGCGTAACCCAACAAAAATTAATCTAATTAACAATGAGAATTATAATCATCTACTTTTGTTCTATTTAGCCTCTTTTTTCGTCAATTTGACTTGATGTGGATCAACGAAGCATTGAGTTAGCCCTGTTTTCTTAATCGGTGGGGCTGTTGAAACGCTGGGGTATAAGAGTATTTTGAAGTGTATTAACGAGTGTGAAGTGAATTAATTAAAAATAATAGGCATCGCAATTATTTTATAGCGATGCCTATTTAACGTAATTAACGTTTTTTGCCAAATGCGGCAGCCAGTGCATCGCTCATCGCACTGTTACCAGAAGATGATGAGTTTTGGCGTGCATTACCCCTTGGTTGTGCTGCTTTGCGTGGGTTTTTGTCTTGCGTTGGAGCTGCTCGACGAGGTGCGCTATTCGTATCACCAGCTTGCTCATCCAGACGCATCGTTAGCGCAATACGTTTACGCGCGATATCGACATCTAGCACTTTGACTTTTACGATATCACCCGCTTTTACCACTTTGTGAGGGTCTTCAACGTAACTATTTGATAGAGAAGAAATATGAACGAGCCCATCTTGGTGAACACCAATATCTACAAACGCGCCAAAGTTGGTTACATTGGTAACTGCGCCCTCTAAGACCATCCCAGAGACAAGGTCATTCATGGTCTCAACCCCTTCGGCAAAGGTGGCCGTTTTAAACTCAGGGCGAGGGTCACGACCCGGTTTTTCTAATTCTTTAATGATATCCGTGACGGTTGGGACACCAAATTGTTCTGTGGTGAAATCACGTGGGCTTAAGGCATTAAGCACTTGTGAGTTACCCATAATTTCTTTTAGTGGTTGACGGACAGACTCAAGAATTTTTTCAACAATTGGGTAAGACTCAGGGTGAACGGTCGAAGCATCCAATGGGTTCTTACCATTAGTGATACGTAGGAAACCTGCACATTGTTCAAATGCTTTTGGCCCAAGGCGCGTGACTTTCAGTAACTGCTTTCTATCATTAAATTGGCCATTTTCATCACGCCAATCCACCACATTTTGGGCGATCATCTTGCTTAAACCGGCAACGCGAGTCAGTAAGGCAACTGAAGCTGTGTTTAGGTCGACACCAACGGAGTTTACGCAATCTTCAACCACAGCATCGAGTTTACGTGCCAACTGAGTTTGGCTAACATCGTGTTGATATTGACCAACTCCGATAGATTTAGGGTCAATTTTTACCAGTTCAGCGAGAGGATCTTGTAGACGGCGTGCAATAGATACGGCACCACGCAAAGATACATCCAATGTTGGGAATTCAAGCGCAGCAAGCTCAGAGGCGGAATAGACCGAAGCCCCCGCTTCACTGACGATGACTTTTTGGGCTGTTACTTCAGGGTATTGTTTTTGGACTTCTGCAAAGAAGCGTTCAGTTTCTCGCGATGCAGTCCCATTACCGATTGCCACGAGTTCCACATGATGTTTTTGACACAGCGCGGCAACAATCGTTGCTGCTTTAGCCGCTTGGCCAGTGTGTGGATAAATAGTATCGGTTGCAATCAGTTTACCTGTTGCATCAACTACTGCGACTTTTACCCCTGTACGCAGGCCAGGATCGAGCCCCATAGTTGCACGCATGCCTGCGGGGGCGGCCATCAGCAAATCACTGAGATTACGGGCGAAAACGTTAATAGCCTCTTCTTCTGCTTTTTCGCGCAGAGAACTCATTACTTCCGTTTCCAAGTGCAGAAGCACTTTGACTCGCCATGTCCAGCTGATCACCGCTTTACGCCATTGGTCAGCTGGGGCGTTATTCAAATGTACATCTAAGTGGCGAGTGATGATCTCTTCACAGTAACTTTCTTTTGGTGGCTCATCAAATTGTGGGTCACAATTTAATGACAGCTGTAAAATACCTTCATTACGACCACGGAACATAGCAAGTGCACGGTGCGAGGGGACTTGAGCTACAGGCTCTTGGTGCTCAAAGTAGTCACTAAATTTAACGCCTTCTTCTTGCTTACCTTCTGCAACAACAGAAACAAGGTGGGCATTCTTCCAAATATAGTCACGAACTTTGGCCAATAAGGCGGCATCTTCGGCAAAACGCTCCATAAGAATATAACGTGCGCCATCTAAGGCTGCTTTTATATCCGCTACGCCTTTATCTGCATCGATGTAAGCTTGGGCTAGTTCTTCAGGAGACTGGCTTGGGTCTGTCCACAAGGTATCCGCTAATGGCTCAAGCCCTGCCTCAATGGCGATTTGCCCACGGGTACGACGTTTCGGTTTATACGGTAAATACAGGTCTTCAAGTTCAGTTTTATTGAGGGTAGTATCAATCGCAGAGGCAAGCTCTGGGGTTAATTTCCCTTGCTCTTCAATCGATTTCAGAATGGTTTGCTTACGGTCATTCAGTTCGCGTAAGTACCCTAAGCGGCTTTCTAGCTGGCGAAGCTGAGTATCGTCCAACCCTCCGGTAACCTCTTTACGGTAACGAGCGATAAACGGGACAGTATTACCTTCATCTAATAAGGTGATGGCAGAAAAAACCTGTTTCGGTTGGGCATGCAGTTCTGCTGCGATGATTTGGCTTAGAGTTTCATTCATGTCGTGTTTAAATACCTACTGAAAGAACAATTAAAAAAATTTACTGCACTGTTATACTTGGTGATAGCCATAATTTCCAGACTGAATTTAAGCCTATTGGTAGGAAAGTCTCAGATTATGTTCTATAAATTATTATAATCACTGTCTCTATTGACGAATATTTTAAGGTTATGACAAAAAGTCTTTTAATTACGCGCGAAGGTTGGGATGCGTTAGACAAAGAGCTAAAGTATCTGTGGAAAGAAGAACGGCCTAGAGTAACCCAATCTGTTTCTGAAGCAGCAGCCCAAGGGGATCGTTCAGAAAACGCAGAGTACATATACGGTAAAAAAAGGTTACGTGAAATTGATCGGCGTATCCGGTTTTTATCTAAAAGATTGGATCAACTAAGGATAATCGAACCTGACCCTCGGCAAGAAGGCCGTGTCTTTTTTGGTGCTTGGGTTAAACTTGAAGATGAAAATGAAAATATCAGAATATTCCGGATAGTCGGGGCTGATGAGTTTAACCCTACAAAACAATGGATTTCAATCGACTCTCCCGTGGCGCGAGCCCTGATTGGTAAACGAGTTGATGATGAGATAATAGTAAATACTCCAGGAGGGCAAGTAACCTATTTCATATTAGAAATAAGTTATCGTCCACTAAGCATCTGAAGTGTAAAATGATTCATTAAATCCTATGTTAGTGGTAAATTAGTAGGCATTAATATTTTTTTGCTTACTTTGATTAAAAAAATAATTTGAAAGATGCACATCTTGAGGGCTACAAAATGCAGGAAAGTTATAAGGTTCTTGTCGTCGATGATGATATGCGTTTACGTGCACTGCTAGAGCGTTACCTCACAGAGCAAGGCTTTCAGGTAAGAAGTGCCGCAAACGCTGAACAAATGGACAGAATCCTGACGAGGGAATCAATTCATCTGATAGTATTAGATTTAATGCTACCGGGTGAAGATGGGTTATCAATTTGTCGTCGTTTACGCAGTCAAAATAACCCAATCCCTATTATTATGGTTACCGCGAAAGGTGAAGAGGTTGACCGCATTGTTGGTTTAGAAATTGGTGCTGATGACTATATTCCAAAACCTTTCAATCCACGCGAATTACTGGCTCGTATCCGTGCGGTACTTCGTCGCCAAGCAAATGAACTACCGGGAGCGCCATCTCAAGATGATGCTGTCATTACATTTGGTAAATTTAAGTTAAATCTTGGAACTCGTGAAATGTTCCAAGGTGATGAAAATATGCCATTAACTAGTGGTGAATTTGCGGTATTAAAAGTGTTGGTTTCTTATCCAAGGGAACCATTATCTCGTGACAAGTTAATGAGCTTAGCGCGAGGCCGTGAATACAGTGCGATGGAACGTTCTATCGATGTTCAAATTTCACGTTTACGCCGTATGGTTGAAGAAGACCCTGCCCATCCACGCTATATTCAAACAGTTTGGGGCTTGGGTTATGTGTTTGTTCCAGATGGAAGTAAAGCATGAAGCGACTGAGGTTCTCACGACGTAGTACATTTTCTCGCTCGTTATTTTTGTTCGTTGCGTTGTTATTCGCAAGCCTAGTGACCAGCTATATGGTCGTGTTGAATTTTGTTGTGATGCCTAGCTTACAACAGTTTAACAAAGTACTGGCTTATGAAGTTAGGACGTTGATGACAGAGAAAATGGTTCTACAGGATGGGACCTCGGTGCGGGTATCCCCCGCGTTACGTAAAAAAATCTATAATGAATTAGGTATTACCTTTTACGCTCATTCAGCTGCAATGGAAGAAGGGTTGAATTGGGCGAAAGAGTATGATTTTTTAAGCGAACACATGTCGGATTATTTAGGTGGTAAGGCAAATGTTCACCTCGAATTAGGCCGTGAATATCCGATTTTGTGGCTGACATCTTACCTCGCACCTGATATCTGGGTGCGAGTCCCCTTGACTGAGATAGGTCAAAATCAATTTTCCCTCGTTTTCCGTTATACACTGACTATTTTCCTGACAATTTTTGCCGGAGTGTGGCTGTATATTCGTTATCAGAACAAGCCGTTGCTTGAGTTGGAATACCATGCTGGTGAGGTTGGAAAAGGGGTTATTTTACCGCCCATGCAAGAAAAAGGCGCGACTGAGGTAAGGGCGGCAATTCGTTCCTTTAACCATATGGCCGCTGGAATCAAAACGCTAGAAAACGACCGAACTGTTTTAATGGCAGGGGTTAGCCACGATTTAAGAACGCCATTAACTCGTATTCGTTTAGCAACAGAAATGATGAGCCCAGAAGATAGCTACCTTGCGGAGTCTATCAATAAAGATATTGAAGAGTGTGATGCGATCATCGGTCAATTTATGTCCTACCTGAAAACAGGGCAAGAAATGGATATGGAATTCTGCGACCTTAATTCAATCCTTATGGAAGCGGTCAATTCAGAAAGCAATGTGATCGGTGAAATCGAAACAGCGCTGGAGCCGGGCTCAATGATAGTAAATGGTAACCCGTTAGCTATCAAACGCGCTATCACGAATATGATTGTCAACGCATATCGTTATGGTAATGGCTGGATTAAAGTAAGTAGTGGTAAAACGGAAGATTCTGTTTGGTTCCAAGTGGAAGATGATGGTGTAGGTATCAAAGAAGAAGATATTCACCGGTTATTCCAACCCTTTGTACAAGGCGAAAAAGCACGTAGTAATAAAGGGACTGGTTTAGGCTTGGCGATTATTCGCCGGATTGTCGATGCCCATGAAGGGAGCATTGAAATCCATAAGAGTGAGCGCGGTGGGTTTGCGATTAGGGCTTTGCTTCCCCTTAAAGAGAAAGAAGACTAAATACTCTTCACACTTTGCGCCGCAGCGTTGTTGGCTGCGTTCGGCTACTCGGGTCACATACTTATGTATGCTCCCCGAGATATCCTCTCTGGCCGCCTAGCTGCAACACAAATTATTTTGAGTATTATTTTATAGTTGCAGGATAAAAATATTTTTCGCTTTTATGACAGTCTGTCATTTTTCTTTTTGATATTAGTTTTGAAGTTTTGTTTTTATAACTAATTGAATCTTAAGTTGTAAAATTGTATTTTTCTTCGATTTTGTTTTCTCGCCAGCGAAAAAATCAGCAATTGTCATAAAACTGTCATAAAAACGACATGTTGTCGTAACTAAATTGTCCTATTTTTCCTACCGTGACATACACCCAACAATTTTATACTTGATTGTTTCTATACATCCCCGGAGGGATTATGAAAATGACGCGTACCACCTTAGCAAGCGTAATGGCAGCAACTTTATCTTTGACCGCAATGTCTTCTTTTGCTGCTACCAGCCTGACCGGAGCTGGCGCGACTTTCCCCGCTCCTGTTTATGCAAAGTGGGCAGACTCTTATCAGAAAGAAACAGGTAATAAAGTAAACTATCAGGGGATTGGCTCTTCTGGTGGTGTCAAACAAATTAATGCAAAAACCGTTGATTTCGGTGCCTCTGATGCGCCATTAACTGACGAAAAACTGAAAAAAGATGGTTTATTCCAGTTCCCAACAGTCATTGGCGGTGTTGTCCTGGCTGTCAACGTAAAAGGCATTGAGTCAGGGCAACTGACTTTAGATGGCAACACTTTAGGGGATATCTATTTAGGTAAAATTACTAAGTGGAATGACCCTGCTATTGCTAAGTTAAACCCAAATGTTAGCCTACCAGACCAAACTATCGCAGTCGTCAGACGTTCTGATGGCTCAGGTACCACTTTCGTATTCACTAGCTACTTAGCGAAAGTTAGTGCAAGCTGGAAATCAGACATTGGTGCGGGCTCAACAGTTAACTGGCCAAAAAATAGCGTAGGTGGTAAAGGTAACGATGGCGTTGCAGCATTTGTTCAGCGTCTGCCAGGTTCTATTGGTTATGTGGAATATGCTTACGCAAAACAGAATAATCTTGCTTATACTAAACTGATATCTGCGGATGGCGAAGCAGTCTCGCCAACAGGTGAAAGTTTCAGCGCAGCAGCGAAAAAAGTTGATTGGTCTAAATCTTTTGCTCAAGACCTCACGAACCGTGATGGTGCCAATGCATGGCCAATCACATCGACAACTTTTATTTTAGTACACAAAGAGCAAGCTAATGCTGAAAAGGGCAAAGCAACGCTCGACTTCTTTAACTGGGCCTATGAGAAAGGTGGTAAGCAAGCGGAAGCATTAGACTACGCAATTTTACCTGAAGAAGTGGTGACAGCTGTTCGCGCAGCATGGAAAACAGAAGTAAAAGATAGCCAAGGTAAAGCACTTTTCTAAGTGAACCTCGGGTTGGCAGTGGCAGGCGGATGTTAGAGGATCTAACATCCGCTTTCTAAATGAAGTAAATTAAATCCTACGTAAGCAAGTAGGTGTGGAATGAGAACAAAGCGCATGGCCGAAAAAACAACGGCATTTAAAGCTCCTAGCAAATCAGGTGATGTGATTTTTGGTGCATTGGTAAAGATTGCCGCGCTAATCACTTTATTAATGCTTGGGGGTATTATTATCTCCCTTATTTTTGCATCTTGGCCAAGTATGCAAAAATTTGGTTTTTCGTTTTTATGGACCAAAGAGTGGGATGCTCCAGCGGAAGAGTTCGGTGCGCTTGTGCCTATTTATGGCACGATTGTGACATCGTTAATTGCTCTGATCATTGCGGTACCCGTGAGTTTTGGTATCGCCTTATTTTTAACTGAGCTTGCACCTAACTGGTTAAAACGGCCTCTAGGTATTGCAATTGAACTCCTTGCTGCTATCCCAAGTATTGTTTATGGGATGTGGGGGTTATTCGTCTTTGCGCCGTTGTTTGCGGAATATTTCCAAGAACCAGTGGGGAATGTGATGTCGAGTATTCCGATTGTTGGTGAGTTATTCTCAGGCCCAGCATTCGGTATCGGTATTTTAGCTGCGGGGATCATCCTCGCGATTATGATTATTCCTTACATTGCGTCTGTTATGCGCGATGTATTTGAACAAACTCCTGTGATGATGAAAGAGTCAGCTTATGGTATTGGCTGTACTACATGGGAAGTGATCTGGAACATCGTTCTGCCTTATACCCGTAATGGGGTAATTGGGGGGGTGATGTTAGGTCTAGGCCGCGCATTGGGTGAAACCATGGCGGTGACATTCGTGATTGGTAATACTTATCAACTAGATAGCGTGTCATTATTTATGCCAGGTAATAGTATCACCTCTGCATTGGCGAATGAGTTTGCAGAAGCAGAAAGCGGCTTGCATACCTCTGCCTTGATGGAGCTTGGGCTGATTCTATTTGTTATCACATTCATTGTGCTAGCAATCTCCAAGCTGATGGTTATGCGCCTTGCGAAGAATGAGGGCCGTTAATATGTCGTTATCTCAACCTATTGCCGTCAATCAAAAAGAACGCGCTCGCCGTCAAGCATGGCGCCGTCAAATCAATAGAATGGCTCTATTGGTTTCGATGTTAACCATGGCTTTTGGCTTGTTCTGGTTAGTTTGGATTTTATTTTCTACAGTGACGAAAGGGATTGATGGGATGTCCCTCAATCTGTTTACTGAAATGACCCCACCACCTAATACAGAAGGTGGCGGCTTAGCAAATGCCATTGTTGGTAGTGGTTTACTGATCCTCTGGGCTACGGTTATCGGGACTCCTTTAGGGATCTTAGCGGGGATTTATTTAGCAGAGTATGGCCGTAAGTCATGGTTAGCTTCGGTAACTCGTTTTATTAATGACATCTTATTATCAGCGCCATCTATCGTTGTAGGTCTGTTTGTGTACACCATCGTGGTTGCACAGATGCAGCATTTTTCCGGTTGGGCTGGGGTTGTCGCACTTGCATTGTTGCAAATTCCAATTGTTATCCGGACAACTGAAAATATGTTGAAGTTAGTGCCTGATAGCTTGCGTGAAGCCGCTTATGCACTCGGCACACCAAAATGGAAAATGATTTTATCTATTACGCTAAAAGCATCTGTATCCGGGATTATCACGGGGATTTTGCTGGCTATTGCACGTATTGCGGGGGAAACCGCACCGTTACTGTTTACTTCACTGTCGAATCAGTTCTGGAGTACAGATATGAGCGAGCCAATTGCCAACTTACCAGTGACTATCTTCAAATTTGCAATGAGCCCATTCTCTGAATGGCAAGAGCTTGCATGGGCTGGGGTGTTATTAATTACCCTATGTGTCCTACTGATTAATATCATTGCGCGTGTTGTGTTTGCACAGAAAAAACACTAAGCCCGGATAACTAAAGATTTAGAGAGAAAAGTAAACCATGATTAATGCAAACGAAATTGCAAACAGTAAAATTAAAGTTCGTGACCTCAACTTCTACTATGGCAAGTTTCACGCGCTGAAAAATATCTCTTTAGACATTGAAAAGAATAAAGTGACGGCATTTATCGGCCCATCAGGCTGCGGTAAATCCACATTGTTACGTACCTTTAATAAAATGTATGAGCTGTATGGCGAACAACGTGCAGAAGGTGAAATTTTATTAGATGGTCAGAATATCCTGACGGACAAACAAGATATCGCGTTATTACGAGCAAAAGTAGGAATGGTCTTTCAAAAACCCACTCCATTCCCAATGTCTATCTACGATAATATTGCATTTGGAGTCCGTTTATTTGAAAAATTATCGCGTGTAGAAATGGATGAGCGTGTGCAATGGGCACTGACAAAAGCTGCATTATGGAATGAAACTAAAGATAAACTCCACCAAAGTGGTTATAGCTTGTCTGGTGGTCAGCAGCAACGTTTATGTATTGCTCGTGGGATAGCTATTCGCCCAGAGGTATTGTTACTGGATGAGCCTTGCTCTGCACTTGACCCTATCTCAACGGGTCGTATTGAAGAATTAATTAGTGAATTAAAATCAGAGTACACTGTGGTGATTGTTACCCATAATATGCAACAGGCAGCACGTTGTTCTGATTATACGGCATTCATGTACTTAGGGGAGTTAGTTGAGTTTAATCACACTGACAAGATGTTTACGACCCCTGAAATGAAGCAAACTGAAGATTATATTACTGGCCGCTACGGTTGATATGGAGCCGACGATGGATACGCTGAATCACAACAAACATATATCGGGGCAGTTCAATGCTGAACTGGAACATATCCATACTGAGTTGATGACAATGGGAGGGCTGGTGGAAGAACAGCTCACCAAAGCCATTACGGCCATGCATAATCAGGATGAAGCCTTAGCACGTGAAGTTATTGAGAATGACCATAAAGTCAATATGATGGAAGTGGCGATTGACGAAGAGTGCGTAAAAATTATTGCCAAGCGCCAGCCAACAGCGAGTGATTTGCGTCTGATTATGGCAATTTCAAAAACCATTGCAGAATTGGAAAGGATTGGCGATGTTGCGGACAAAATCTGCCAAACTGCATTGGAGAAATTCTCTCATCAACATCAGCCTTTGTTAGTGAGTTTGGAATCATTAGGCCGTCATACGGTACAAATGCTACATGATGTACTCGATGCATTTGCACGAATGGATCTTGAAGAAGCCATCCGTATTTACCGTGAAGATGAAAAAGTTGACCAAGAGTATGAGGGTATCGTACGTCAATTAATGACCTATATGATGGAAGACCCGCGGACAATCCCAAGTGTATTAACGGCACTGTTCTGCGCACGCTCCATTGAGCGCATTGGCGACCGTTGTCAAAATATCTGTGAATTTATTTTCTACTATGTGAAGGGGCAAGATTTCCGTCACGTCGGTGGGGATAGTCTTGAGAAGATGTTAACGAATAAATAATTACTCGAATACTCGTCATATTTCGTGCTGTGGCGGTGTTGGCTTCGCTCGGTTACTCGGGTCACATACTGATGTATGCTCCCCGAGATATCCTCGCTTGCCGCCTAGTCACAACGCGAACTATTTAGAGTATTAATATATGAGGTTAATGCATTAAATACCTATCATACCTCAAGCTGTAGTTCTGATATTTGAGTTCGACTACTCGGGTCACATACTTGTGTATGCCCCTAGGGATAATTTCATTTGCCGCCTAGCTACAGCCCGAACTATTTAGAGTATTACTCTTGAATATCGGCGTCAGCTTACTTTAGAACAAATTGTTTAGCGTATAAAACGTTCTTCTACCGACTTTCTTCTTGCTCAATAAGAGTCTATTGATGGTTTAACCATGTTCGGGGTCCTTGTATAAAGTTTCCCCCTTTCTTTATTCACTTCATTTATTCCTCTTAGTTATAAATATATTATTTAATAGTATTTCAAGTGCTAAGATATAGTTGATAGCTTGTGACGGTCGATTTACATAAATTTACCGCTAGAGGTGTTCAATGAAAGCTCGTATTCTCTCAACTGTTCTACTCACAGGTTTGGCGCTGACAGCGAATGTCGCTAGCGCAGATAAATTAGATGATATCAATCAAGCCGGAGTGATCCGCATTTCAGTCTTTGATAGCAACCCGCCCTTTGGTTTTATTGACCCTCAAACTAAGAAATTGGCTGGCTATGATGTGGATATCGCACAAGAAATTGCTGATGGCCTAGGGGTAAAACTTGAGCTTCGTCCGACTAACCCTGCGAATCGTATTCCACTTTTAACTTCTGGCAAAGTTGATCTTATTGGGGCGAATTTTACCATTACCGATGAACGCGCAAAACAAGTTGATTTTTCCATCCCTGATTTTGCTACCGGGCAAAAATTTATTGCCCGTAAAGGCGTATTAAAAACCCCTGATGATATTAAACCTCTGCGTATTGGTGCAGATAAAGGCACCGTACAAGAAGTCACTTTACGTGAGCGTTTTCCAGACACTAAAGTGATTTCTTACGATGATACCCCACAGGCATTTGCTGCACTGCGTAATGGTAACGTACAAGCTATTACCCAAGACGATGCAAAATTGGTGGGTTTATTAGGTAATTTACCTGAGAAAGTTAAAGTTGATTTTGAAATTTCGCCATTCAGCCTAACAAAAGAATATCAAGCACTTGCAGCAAGCAAAGGCGAAACACGTTTGGTTGAAAACGTCAATGAAACACTGTTGAAATTAGAGAAAGACGGCAAAGCCGAGGTGATTTACAACCGTTGGTTTGGCCCAGAAACTAAAGCCGCTCAACCACGTGGTGACTTTAAGTTTGCACCATTAAGCGAACAACAGCCCCAATCTTAATGGCCTGAAATAAAAAAATAACTTGTTGGTTACCCTGCACATTGTGCGGGGTTCTTGGTTAATAGAACCAAGTAGAATGGTGATTGACTATGTTTGAGAAATTTTTCAGCGGTAATTTTTGGTCAGAACATCTGCTGGCACCACAGTACCTTGAATGGTTCGGCTATGGTTTTTTGATCACAGTTTGGATCTCTGTGTGTACCATTATTGCGGCTACTTTATTAGGTTTTCTAGTTGCATCAGCAAAGGATAGCCAGATTGCTCCTCTTCGTTGGGGAGTGAACATCTATATTTCTATTTTTAGAAACACGCCTTTGTTGGTGCAGCTATTTTTTTGGTATTTCGCTTCTGGTGAAATTTTACCATCTGCCACAATGGAATGGTTGAATACACCCCATGAAATCCAATTGTTGGGGATACCCGTGGGGTGGCCATCATTTGAATTTTTAGCGGGTTTTGTTGGTTTGACCTTGTATACCGTACCCTTTATTGCTGAGGAAATTCGAGCAGGTATCAGGGGCGTTCGTCAGGGGCAAAAATATGCTGCTTTCGCTTTGGGGCTAACTTCTTGGCAGGCGATGAAACTCGTGGTGTTGCCTCAAGCGGTTAAAATCGCTATGCCGCCTTTACTTGGCCAATATATGAATGTGGTAAAGAATTCATCGTTAACGATGGCGATTGGGGTGGCGGAGCTTTCTTATGTATCGCGGCAAGTGGATAGCCAGTCATTACAAACTTTCGCCGCATTTGGTGTTGCCACAGTGTTATACATTGCCATTATTGCATTAATGGAAGGCTGGGGGCAGTGGCGCCAACAACGTAATTTAGCTCAAGGGGCATAAAATGGATTTTTCGATTATTGAGCAAAACTGGCAATATTTATTATTAGGTACTTTCCCTGACGGCCCACTCGAAGGCGCTGCTTTAACCTTACTCATGAGCTTACTTGCAGGGGCGGCTTCTATAGTATTGGGGACATTGGGCGGTATTGCGTTAGCCATGCTGCGTGGTTTCTGGGTTAACCTACTTGCCGCTATTTTAGGCTTTTTCCGTGCAATTCCTGTGATTATGTTGATTTTTTGGACCTACTTTCTGTTGCCTATTTTGCTTGGCGCAGAAATCCCTGGGATTGCTACTGTGGTATGTGCATTAGCGCTGATTACTTCAGCATATCTAGCTCACGCGGTAAAGGCGGGGATTTTAGCGATTGGTAAAGGGCAGTGGCAAGCTGGCATGTCTTTGGGTTTTAGCCGTTGGCAGGTGCTTTGGCACATTGTTTTACCACAAGCGTTACGTATGATGGTACCTTCATTTATTAATCAATGGGTTGCATTAATTAAAGATACCTCTCTAGCTTATATTGTGGGGGTTGCTGAATTATCATTTTTAGCTACTCAAGTGAATAACCGTGAAATGGTATACCCGCTCGAGGTTTTCTTATTTGTGGCGTTTATTTATTTTGTGATGTGTTTTGCGGTGGAAATTATTGCGAATAGGGTAGCGAAAAGGCTAAGCGCACAAAATGAACCTCAAAAACGAGCCGTGAAGCGTAGCTTATTGTTTTGGCGTAGGCAAAAGCTATTGGCGCTGTCTTAAGTCAACATAGCGGTGTAATAACCGCTATTATCTCAACAACACTTATCTGATTATTTTTCTTATTTCGGCTTGCTGTATCAGTTAGTTAGGACATTTTTGCCTATTATGGTTTACGCAATCGTTTTCTTTTGTGATTTTTAATTGTAGTATAGGGCGAAAAAAACTTTTTTTGGGCGCTATATCTAATGAGTAATCAATCTTCTAGCTCGGCACAACCGCAGGGCTTGTTTCAGCGTGTTTTTAAATTACAGGAACACGGCACAACCGCACGAACAGAAGTTGTTGCAGGCTTCACGACCTTTCTGACGATGGTGTATATCGTCTTTGTTAACCCACAAATTCTTTCTGTTGCAGGGATGGACATTAAAGCGGTGTTTGTTACCACCTGCTTGATTGCTGCTATTGGTAGTATCTTGATGGGGCTATTAGCAAACTTACCAATCGCGGTAGCACCTGCAATGGGGCTGAATGCCTTTTTTGCTTTTGTTGTCGTCGGGGCCATGGGGTATTCGTGGCAAGTCGCTATGGGCGCGGTATTCTGGGGAGCGGTTGGTTTATTTATTCTGACATTGTTCCGTATTCGTTATTGGATTATTGCTAATATCCCGCTTAGTCTTCGTGTCGGGATCACCAGTGGTATCGGTTTATTTATTGCCATGATGGGGTTAAAAAACTCAGGCATTATTGTTGCAAACCCAGATACACTGGTCTCAATTGGTAACTTAACTCACCATAACGTTTGGCTGGGGGCGCTGGGTTTCTTTATCATCGCAATTCTGGCAGCGCGTAATATTCATGCAGCAGTTTTGGTGTCTATTGCCGTGACTACATTGATCGGTCTTGCGCTGGGTGATGTGAAATATTCGGGTGTGTTTTCCATGCCACCAAGTATCACTAGTGTGGTTGGGCAAGTCGATTTTGCTGGTTCTTTAGATTTAGCGCTATCAGGTGTTATTTTCGCCTTTATGTTAGTAAACCTGTTTGACTCATCGGGCACTATGATTGGCGTGACGGATAAGGCTGGGATTACCAATGAACGCGGGACATTTCCACGAATGAAACAAGCCCTGTATGTGGATAGTTTGAGTTCGGTAGCAGGTTCTGCAATGGGAACATCATCAGTGACTGCGTATATTGAGAGCTCTTCAGGGGTATCTGTTGGTGGACGTACTGGCTTAACCGCAATTGTTGTGGGTGTTCTATTTCTATTGACCATGTTTATCTCACCCCTTGCAGGTATGGTTCCTGCTTATGCAACCGCAGGTGCTCTGATTTATGTGGGTGTGTTGATGACTTCAAGCTTAACGCGGGTGAAATGGGACGATTTAACCGAGTCTGTGCCTGCATTTATTACCGCAGTAATGATGCCGTTTAGTTTCTCTATTACCGAAGGTATCGCACTGGGCTTTATTGCCTACTGCGCAATGAAAATTGGTACGGGGCGCTGGCGTGATCTGGGGCTGTGCGTCATTTTAGTTGCGGCGATGTTCCTGTTAAAAATGATCCTAGTCGACGCCTAACATGTGCTTCATATTTTGAACTGTAGCGGTGTTGGCTGCGTTTGCTAACCCTAGTCACATAATTTTGTATGCTCCTAGGAATTAGCAATTCTTCCGTCTTGCTACAGCTCAAACTATTTAGCGCATTAATATTCGTCATACTTCAAGCTGTGGCGTTGTTGCCTACACTTGGTTACTCGGGCCATATACTTGTGTATGCTCCCCGAGATAACCTCGCTTGGCGCCTAGTCACAACTTGCATTATTTAATGAGTTAATCATTTCTCTTTTTATTATTTGCCCCCTCCATGCCCTAAATAATTTGTGTTGCATGAGCGTACATGCAACACAAATTATTTAGGGTATAATTAATAAACTACTGCTGTGAAGGTCAGGTGAGATAAAAATCTACTGAAATTGCAAACTAGTACTTTCCCCCTTCATGGGAAACTGCTAGATTTCGCAGCAGAAACTGACTTTATCAAGGTATCAGGCCATGAATTCACCAAAAAAACCGGCAAGTAAGCCAAAGAAAAAATACCGTAAAACGAAAGAAGAATTGAACGCAGAAGGTCGTGAGCGTAAGCGCGAAAGTAAACATCGTGGTAATAAATCAGGTAGTCGCTACCAAGATAAGTCATCAAGCAGCCAAAATAATGGGCAAAATAACATTGTTGACCCACGCTTAGGCAGTAAAAAACCAGTGCCTTTAATTGTTGATGATAATTCAGCGACTAAACCTGTGGTTGAGAAAAAACAGCCAGTGGTTAAAGAAAAATTAACCCCTGAAGCTGAGTTAGCATTGTTAGAAAGTGATGACCGTTTAGATGGTTTGTTAGCACGTTTGGAAGATGGTGAGACCGTTACCGCAGAAGAACAGGAATATATCAATACTTGTTTAGACCGTATTGATGAGCTGATGAACATTTTAGGCATAGAATATGCTGAAGAAGAGGAAGAAGACGAAGAAAAACTCGATGACATCATGCGTATCTTAAAAAGTAAATAACTTCGTTTAACCATCCCTCGTATATTCGGGGGATGTCGCTATTATTTTTCATAAATACACTTTTCTTTGATGTTGCATCAAGTCTCTTTTCTTTAACATCTTTATACTCGTCATATTTCAAGTTGCAGCGTTGTTGGCTATGCTCATTCGCTCTAGTCATATACTTATGTATACTTTTAGCGACTCATTCACTTGCCGCCTAGCCACAACTTGAAATATTTAGAGTCTATAACGTTATGTATGCTATAAAATTTTCACATCACCGAATAACAAATTAAATAAGGTGCAACCCGTTGTGATGGTTTAAGCTTTTGGTCAATTGAGGAATGTTATGTCAGAGCAAAATATTGTTTGGGACCTCGCTCTCATTCAAAAATATAATTATTCAGGGCCGCGTTATACATCGTACCCCACTGCCTTGGAATTTAACCAAGATTATGACGAAAGTGCGTTTGTTCAAGCAACTCAGCGTTATCCCGACCGTCCTTTATCGCTCTACGTTCATATTCCTTTTTGCCATAAGCTTTGTTATTTCTGTGGCTGTAATAAATTAGTTACTCGCCAAAAACATAAAGCAGATGAATACCTACAAGTCATTGAAAAAGAAATTATTCAGCGTGCAGCTTTATTAAAAGGACGTCTTGTTACTCAGATGCACTGGGGAGGCGGTACACCAACTTATCTTGATAAAGTGCAAGTTAGCCATCTAGTCGGTTTATTGAAAAAGCACTTTCATTTTGCAGATAACGTAGAGATGTCGATTGAAGTCGACCCGCGTGAAATTGAGTTGGATATGATAGACCATTTACGCGCTGAAGGGTTTAACCGCCTGAGTATGGGGGTACAAGACTTTAATAAAGAAGTGCAAGTATTGGTTAACCGAGAGCAAGATGAAGAGTTTATTTTTGCTCTAATTAAGCGAGCAAAAGAAACAGGGTTTACTTCAACCAGTATTGACCTTATCTATGGCTTGCCAAAGCAAACGCCAGAAAGTTTTGCTTTTACCCTGAAAAAAGTGGCAGAGCTGTCACCTGACCGCTTAAGTGTATTTAATTATGCACATTTACCTAATTTGTTTGCAGCGCAGCGTAAAATTAAAGATGAAGATCTACCAAGCGCAGAGCAAAAACTGGATATTCTTCAAGATACGATAGCTACACTCACTGGAAATGGTTATCAATTTATCGGTATGGATCACTTTGCACGCCCAGAAGATGAACTTGCGGTAGCCCAGCGTGAAGGCATACTGCACCGTAATTTCCAAGGGTATACCACCCAAGGGGACTGTGATCTGTTAGGGCTCGGCGTCTCGGCGATTAGCATGTTAGGGGATAACTACGCTCAAAACCAAAAAGATTTAAAAACCTATTATGCACAAGTCGAAGAGCAGGGGCATGCGCTGTGGCGTGGGTTGGTATTAACGGATGATGACTGTTTACGTCGTGATGTTATCAAAACCTTAATTTGTAATTTCCAACTGAATTTCGCACAAATAGAAGCACTATATCCAATTGATTTTAAATCTTACTTTGCAGAAGACTTAAACTTATTGATACCAATGGCAGAAGATGACCTAGTCGAAATTAGCGAAACAGGGATTAAGGTGACTCCTCAAGGACGTTTACTTATTCGTAATATTTGCATGTGTTTTGATGTGTATTTGCGTAGGCAGATGAGGCAGCGGCAGTTTTCCCGCGTCATCTGAATGCTCGTCATATTTCGTGCTGTAGCGTTGTTGGCTACGTTCACTAACCCTAGTCACATACTTTATGTATGCTCCTAGGGCTTAGTTTCTCTTGCCGCCTAGCTACAGAACGAACTATTTAGAGCATTTACTCTTCGTCAGAAATCTAATTTATTCATTAATCTTTTCAATTAATTGATAAGCTGCGGTGATGCGGTCGGAAATTGGGTACCATTTATTGGATAAAATCACGATGCCGATTTGTTCTTCAGGGATAAAGGCGGCATAAGCTGCAAAACCATTTGTGGAGCCTGTCTTGTTGTAGAACGCTCGCGTTTCTGGCGGCATTGCCGGTTTAATTGCTTCGATTTTCTGTGGCTGTAATGCCATTTCATCACGGTTACCTTGATGTAATTGTGATAAAGAGACAGGCCACGGGTAACTTTCCCACATCATATCTTGTACAAATGAATCTGTTAGATAAAAGCCTGTGTGGGTATCTTCTATCGCTTCTTGCCATGATTTTGCGACTTTTACCGTCTGCATATTAATATCTAAGAAACGGATCAAATCTTTGGCAGTAGATTTCAAACCATAGGATTCGGCATCTAAAATCTGTGGTGCCACTCGCGATGGGTGATCTTTCTTATTATAACCCTGAGCATAATTTTTCATTTGGTGCTTAGGGACATGAATATAGGTATGTTTGAGCCCCAGTGAAGGCAGCATTAATTTTTCCATCGCTTGTTCAAATGGCATTTTGAGTTGTTTAGCGGTGACGATGCCTAATAATCCAGTACCTAAATTTGAGTAAGAACGATATTCTCCAATGGTTTTTTCAGGGAGCCAATGTTGGTAATAGCTTATTAATTCAGCTGAATTCGTAATGGTCTCCGGCACAAATAATGGTAATCCAGAGGTGTGGGTGGCTAAGTTCATCACGGTGATATGGTCAAATGCTGAATCTGTTAACTCGGGTAGGTAATGACTCACTTTTTGTGAGAAATCTAATTTACCTTGTTCTTGTGCATAAGCGGCTAATGTTGCTGTAAATGTTTTCGAAAGAGAGCCAATTTCAAATAATGTGTTGTTATTGATAGGGGCTTTGCTTTGCTTAGACAATACACCGTAATGATAAAAATAGTGCTTTCCTTCAATGGAGATTGCCACCGACATTCCGGGTATCTGTTGTTGTTTCATTAGTGGTTTAATAATGTTATCAACGTTTTGTTGAGTTAGAGCGTTGGCTGAAATTGTGGTTAAGGCTAAGCTAAGAGCGGCAAAAATCCGCCCCTGACGAAAAACATTTCTCATAGGTAGTCCAATTAAATAAAAGTTTAAGTTGTTGCTAATATAAATAAGGAAGAACTTCATTGCATAACTGAAGTGCTTTAGTATAGATTTCTAGGCTGTTATACCGTTGTTGTATAGCAGTATGCGTGTTTTACGCCTTCATTTAAAACGATATAAAGTTCGATGAGGTAAAAGAAAATCTTATGTCAGGGAATTATCGTCATCGACTACCTTTAAATGCTTTGCGTGCATTCGAAGCATCTGCCCGCCATTTAAGTTTCACGCGAGCAGGTATGGAATTGAATGTGACCCAAGCGGCGGTAAGCCAGCAGTTTCGGTTATTAGAAGAGCAACTAGGTTTAGAATTATTTATCCGCTTACCCAGAGGGTTGGCCTTAACAGATGAAGGCTTAGCTCTCCTACCTGTGTTGAGTCGTTCTTTCGACCAAATTGAGTCTTTATTGCAGCAGTTTGATGATGGGCACTACCATGAAGTGTTGAGTATATCAGTAGTGGGAACATTTGCGGTGGGTTGGTTACTACCTCAATTATCAAAATTTTCTAATTTATACCCGTATATTGATTTACGGATTATGACACATAATAACGTAGTCAATTTGGCGGCAGAAGGTGTTGATTTTGCCATACGCTTTGGGGAGGGGTTATGGCCTCTGGCTGAGAATATTCCATTATTTAGCGCATCGCATACTGTGTTATGCTCTGAGAAAATGGCTAACCGCTTAACGACTCCCCTAGATTTAAAAGCGCATCATTTATTGCGCTCATACCGTAAAGATGAATGGGAAAAATGGTTTCTTGCCGCAGGTTTAGAGCCGTGGCGAGTGAAAGGGCCTGTGTTTGACTCGTCTCGTCTAATGGTTGAAGCTGCGTTATTAACGGATAGTGTGGCATTGGTACCGAGTTGTATGTTTGAACATGAGTTGAGTGCTGGGAGTTTAGTGCAGCCATTTGATATTTCAGTGACATTAGGGGGCTATTGGCTTAGTCGTTTGAAGTCCAAACCATGTACACCTGCGATGATGATATTCCGTAATTGGTTATTGGATGAATCCCAACAAAGATAAATCGGTGCAATAGTGTCATGCACCGGTCGTGTATTCAATATAGAGATCATCACAATAGGTAATACTCCCGCTCTATGAATGTGCCGATGATTTTATCATGCATTTCAGGCGACTTCGAATAACCTAACGTCTTACGGTTAAGACGCTTTAAGCGATTTCTTAAATTCAAATTCTCTCTTTCTATTCGTTGGGTATAAAACTTACTTGCTACGTGTTTTTGTTTAGGTAATATCTCATAAGCACTGAAC
>NZ_JBIXLP010000065.1:0-20653 GCF_053543535.1 Providencia sp. AGC89 | reverse complement strand
GGCCTCTCTTGTCCCCACGGCCATCGGTCGAAGTTGTCCATCGGGAAAGAGTTGTGGCCAATAGGCTGAAATATTGGCAATCGCCTCCTCTAACGGCAGATGTTGTTTTGGTGGCGTTGGCGGAATAACTTTCTTTTCTAACGGAACGACAACCGCTTTCTGTTTTTTCGCGGGAGGAGGTGTCACTTTTTTAGGGGGGTGAGTTGGCGCTTTTTTGGCGGGTTTATGGGATTTACGCTGTGTATTAACGACCACTTGTTTACGGCGACGTTGAATAACCGGTTCGGTACTTTCCGCAACGTTTTCCGTTGTCGCCCGCTTTAAGGTTAATTTTTTGCGTTCCATACATCCTCACACCGAAATCACGTTTATCATCAATGCATTAATCGCAGATTATCACGAAATTTAACTGAAATCACCCGCCCGTAGGGCTGTAGACGGCAAAAAATAGTCACAAAGAACGAATAGTGGTTAGGGCCGTCGAGACCCGCGTGAGCGGTTACGTGCTGTTTAATACCCCAATCTCCCCCCTGCCCTGGTAGAGCCAAATGATATTAACACCATTATTTAGGCTATTTGCCCCTTTGAAAAACGCAGTGAGACGGGCAAGAGGCGTAGCCTCGATGAACGGCTGTAGCTGCGCGTTAAGGTGGCCGAAGGCCAGCTTTACGGGGGCAATGGCACAATATTAACACCGTAATCTGAGCGACAGCCATTTATGGCTTGTAAGCGAAGGCTTTATTGGGTTTATCTCTTTAGAGTGTGCGGCTTGAAAAAGCAGAGCCGCAACTCCTTTTATTAAAAAGGACGTTTAGTTCAGAACCTAACAACGAATTTAACCATAAAACACGAATATTATTCGAAGTTAATTGCAGAGAATAAACACATTCGAAGTTAATGGGGTAAATATTCAGCTAAAATGTTTCCATAATCATCATCGAGATGAATGGAGAGATTGAGATAACGTTTTTACTGTTCAAAAAACAGGCTATTTAGATTTAGGTCGAACGAAACCACCGCCAGTCAAGGCGGTAAATTTAGGGGGGGGTGAATTAGGCGTCGGGCAAATGTTCCAAGTAATGCAGGTAAATAGCCTGCCCTTGAACACTCGGGTACAGGGTCTTCATTTTACGCTCAAAGGCCATGACGGCCGCAATAGGCTGCGTCACCTTCCACGATTCAAAACGACGCCATGCTGCATGCTCGGCGCTTTCTTGTCCTTCCAAACTTTTGGCTAACGCTTTCTTTTCCTTCAGAGCTTTAGCTAAATGCTTCTTCTCTTGTTTGAGCGCTTCATCTTTCCCAACCACGAGGGTTTTGAGCTTGTTGAGTAGGTTGCGAAGTTTGTGCTTAGTGTCCAGTGACGCCACATTCGCGCGCGCAAGTCGCAAGACATGTTGGGCGTAGCGTTTTTGGTAGCTCTCTTTTAATCCCTTTTTTTCCATCCAACGGCTAAAGCTGGACACCACTTCACGCAGCTCTAACGCGGAAAACCCGAGCCCATGGAAAAATTCAGGCCGAATCCAAATACGCATCGCTTTGTATTGCTTCGCCTCGATGTCAAAATCACGGTCAATGACAATCAGATTAGCTTGTTCCCAATCGCGCAAGGCATGCAGTATCGGGTCGTAACTTTTACGACCACTGTCATAGCGATACAGCTGGCCACACAACTCCGCCAACTTCTCCACGGAGCACATCACTTCAAAGAGCGCGTCACTTTCGGGGTTGTAATCCGCATAGGCAATCATGGCCATCGCTAACGCATCAAAGGTTTCCCGGCGCTCTGAACGCACGGATATTCGCTGCTTTCGGCTGTAGCGTAGTTGGTAAATATGGGGGTTTCGGTTCCAATCGTGACGCTTTAACGCGGCTGCAAAGCGACGCACAGGCACTAATTTCGGTAATTGGCCTAAAAATTTAGGCGCATAATGCCGATGAATTTTACCGACGGAACAAGGGATTGCAGGATTTGATATCGCATTATTCATGCTTCTCCGCACTTATGTTGTACGGAAGGAGTTGAATTTTTTTGCGCATAATTCTATACTCCCCGCTAGGAGATCAACATTACCCCTAGCGGAATTGCTCTGATGACCCCTGATAATCTTTCCTCGTCCCGCCAAGAATGAAGAAGATGTCAGGGGTTTTCTATTTGGGTTCACAGCACATGTTTGTGTGTTACATCCCATCACTTGCCACCTTTCGGCGTGGCGACCACAAAATTCACATCAATTGTCGGCTAATTTAGCACTCTATGCGCATTCAAGCAACGTCTTCACGATAAAGACGCGATTTATTCACAAAATTTGTGATAAAACTTGAGGTTCGACGCGAGAGAAAACTAAAAGAAACTGGCGGAAATCGCCAACAATCAAAGCGGTTAACTGCGGTTATTTACGGTGTTTAGCAAGCCCAGCAAGATACCAAGCCAGTGCTTCACCATTATAAGAAATCACCTTCAGTGTCACCAAGTTCGCAATATGCGCCTCGACTGTGTGTGCTCGGGCAGCGCCTACGATATTGATTAAACAACGACGCAACCCTGTAAGTTGCTTCGGAAAACCGTTATTACGTTGAAAAAAAGGTGTTTTGAGTACTTTTTTAGTCTCATCAAGCGAAAGTGTGAGTTTTTGCTTGGTTTGAATGACCCCTTGCAGCGTACAAGATCGCCCGCGTTGTTTTATCGTATTCACTAATGGCATCAGCCCTTTATCGTTGGTAAATACAGTAAATTGACACGTTTTATCCGCTTGCTCATGTGCCTGCCCTAAGTACCAGGCAAGGTGAAAGTCCACATTATTCTGACTGACTTGACTCACTTTAATGATGTTGAGGATATAGCGCGTGGTTGTTTGTACGGGTAATTTGAGGCTAACTTGCTTGGGGCCGACAAAAACAAAAATCTGTTGGTACTGCTCAAACGCTATCGGATCTAAATGCGGGACATTTTCTAAATCGACAAACGCCCATTGGGTTTTGGCTGATGTAACTGGCTTTTCCATAGATAATCGGCATCCTTAATCACCAAACTCACGGTCACGGGATTTTTCCATCACCATTTCACGTTCTTGCTGACGCAAGGCTTCCCGTTGTTGCTGCTGATGTTCACGCTCAAACTGAACGGCTTTTTCAATGACTCGCTCTTTCGCCTCCATTAAGTCATGTTCCCCTTTCAGCAAACTGTCACGCTCTTGTGTCATCACTTGTCGCAGTTCGTCCTCACTCAGTTCTGGCACTTTAGGCTCGCTGTTCGCTTGCTGACGTAGGGCAGCTTCAGCCTCTTTTAAGGCTTTATCAATCGCCTGCTCCTCGGGGGTTTGCAGGTTTTTCGGGTCACTGTCCGCTTTATCGGTTTGCGTGGTATTTGGGTTCGCATAGGCCTTATCAACTTCCCCTTGCGTGATTTTTTCAATCATGGCCGTGTGTAAACGTTCATCGGGATTGAGTTGCACCACCACACCCTGTTCGGGTTGCTGTGCCATCGTCTCAAAGGCGGACGCTAGACTGTTCACAATCACGGTTTGCCCGTTTTGACTGGGTTTCACAACAATAAATTGTGCCTGCTCGCTCCCGAGTAAACGCCCTTCAGCACGAAGCCCCTGCAATTTATCCTCTTCAAGTTCAATGGCTTGTAACACCGTACCTTGGGCTTTACCGTGTACATCGTAGGCGGGCCACGCGACATGTGGTTCGGGATGCTTAGTGGACGGATAAACAAACTTCCCTTCATGGGATTCACCGAGCCCCATTTGCCGACTTAACGCGCGACCAATCGCCGTATCATTAAGGGGTTTCGCATGGTCAAACAATTGATTACCCACTTTGGCGGCATAGTCTTGTTCAGCTAACAACACATCATGAGCCGTCTTTCGGTTGCCCGGGTTTGTAATCTTACTTGTCCATTTATCCAGATCATCACTGTAGGTTTGGACATGGGCTTTAGTCCGGGATAAAGCGACATACGCATCACGTAAGGTGGCCAGCATGCGTCGTCCTGACTCGACACCCCCAAGGACAATCACATACGGACTGCTTGCCCCTTGGGCTTTGTGTGCCGTGCCCGCATAACCGTAATCCAGATGTTGGTCTGTCAATTCGCCATTCGGGTCAAGCACGCGTGACTCCTCACCATTCGTCAAGGTGATTTGCCCGTGTTCATTGACTTCGCTGACCGTCCAGTCACTGTTCATCACACGTCCGCGCTCTTTATCCGTGCGAGTAAAGTTGATTTTTTCACCAGCAGCAATATGGCGGGCTTCTTGGCGGTAAATACCGATATCTCGCAAGCTACTTTCAAAGGCTGAGAGTAAATGCCCTTTGCCTTGTTCATCAACTAGGGTCACAACCCCATCACTGACGCCCTCTTGAGTCACCTCTATTCGATAGTACTGCTCTTGGATCAATGCGATTTTACCGGCATGTTCCGCCATCCCTGCCGTTGATAACAAGGCTTCAGTACGGGTGTTTTCGCGCACTAATATCGGCACAAATTTCCCCCCTTGTAATTGCCCTTGCTCGATTAAAATGTCATGGATACCGCTGTTAATGACATCTTTATCGACGTTAGTTTGGACCACAATCAGCGTCTCTTTTTGGGCTTCAGGCGTTCGTCCACGATAGTCATCAAGAATACGCGCGATAACCCTATCGCCCGCATCGATTACCGACTGCTCTGGCAATTCTGCCCCTGCTCGACGGGGCACCACATCCGGCGTTACGCTGTTCATCGTGTCCATGGCCATTTGAACCTGACCCGCGATGATGGCTTCAATGGCAGGTCGAAGCTCGGGATTTTGTCGCACAATTTCTTTCATAATGGCGGTATCGAGGGCAGAACGGTCTTGAGCAAGCGCAAAGGGTGTCCCACTGTCCACCGACAATAACTGAGCCGTATCCCCACTGAGCACGCCTCGCCCCCCACCCTGTGCAATGATTTGCAATACTTCTCTTAAATTTCGGTTGCCTATCATGGAACTTTCATCGACTAAAAACAGGGTATTTTTAAAATCCAGTGTTTCGCCTTGCTGTTGGCGTTGATTGGCATCCATTAAAAAGGCTTGCAAGGTTTGCGCTTTAACCCCCACTGCCGCCATTTCCCCGACAGCACGGTGCGTGGGCGCAAGACCTATCACTTCCGGTCGCTGCGTGGCAGGGAGCGTGTCCAGCGCCTTGAGAACGGCAGTAAATTGCGTGGTTTTCCCCACCCCAGCATAGCCTTGTATGCCAACAAATTGGTCACGACTGCCTAAAATCAGCTCAGTCGCTGCTTTTTGCCCTGAAGTTAATCCGTTCAGCTGCGCCTCGGGCACAGACGCCATCAGCGGGGCTTGTGTATCTTTGCCCGCTAAAATCGTCGTGAGGATTTGCTTTTCCATCTCCCAGGTACTGGCCGTCACGTAGTGTTGTTGGGCCGCCCCTTTACCACTGGTCACGGGGATGATGGTTTTTTGGGCGACTAAACGGTCAAAGGCTTTCCCCAGCGATTGACTGTCGAGCGAGTTGTGTAATGGTAACGCTTTGGCAATCGCATCGATGCGCGAGAAAAAAACTTGACTCTCTTGCGCTAATGTCATGCCTTGTTGCAGGGCTTTTTCGGGCTTAGACAATAACGCTTCCGTGGCTTTATCGGCCGCTTGTTCAATGGCTTTGCTGTCTAATCCTTCAACCCCCGCTAACTGTCGTGCTTGCTGATAGACTGGCGAACGCGATAAACGATGCTCAGTTTCCATCTTATCCAGTGGCGTATACACGGTAATATGTTCACCACTGCGTGCAGCGGTATTCAGTAAGGTCGGCTGCGTATCCCGCGCAGACGCGGCCAATAACACTGTGCCCGTATCGTTAGCCTGTTGCCCTGGCGCGGTAACATAACCATAATCGGCTTTGATACCGTCCCGTACATCAATACGGTGCGTTTTTCCGTTGAAATTGACCATAATGGCGTTTGGCATAAATCCCGATACCGTGACCCTGTCACGTGCAGAGAGCTTGTTTTGTTTTGCCAATATCGTTAACTGCTCACCTTGAGCGATGTCCATCGTTTGACGTTGATAGGCACTCCACTGGCCATCAAATTGCTGCGGCTTCATCACCTGTTTTTGCCCTTGACTATCAAGTAAAGTGACAGAACGGGTTTCAGGTGTGACACGGTCAATGGTAAAACGCTCAACCTCTTTCTTGTCCGCATTCCACCGCTCCATCACCATGCCTTCACGGTAACTGTCGATTTGCTTGCGCGAATGGCTATCGAGCCACACGGGTTTGAGCTGGGTCACTGTCACCGTTTTTTCACTGAGCATCCCGCGCTCGGTGAGCGTTTGGCGAATGGTATCGGTCACGATTTTTTGCTCCCGAACGCCACTGACCTGCGCAACCACGGGTTTCATGTCGCTGTGCAGCTGTGCATACTCCGCCGCGAGTGCCGCATAACGATGATTTTTATCGGGTATATGCGCGGTTTTCACCGTCAAGACAGATGAAGCCTCGCCTTGAAAACGCGGCACTCCCGCATCTTGTAACGTTGCCAACACGTTTCCCGTGCCTTTACGTCCGCCACTGTCCATCATGAGCACCTGCACATTGGCAGATTGAGCACTTTCCAGTAGAAATAAGGCCGATTTTAATGACAGTTTTTCGGCATTGGCAACCACTAAGGTACTGTTGGGTTTAAGTGGTTGACCATCACCCAAAGTCATTTTCGGCACATATGCAAAACGCTTATCATTGGCAAAGGCTTTACCGCTGGTCGCATCAAGGGTCATCACCGCCACTTCTCGTCCTTGTGACTGGGCCATCGTAACACCGTCTAATACCCCATCCCGCTGCGCTTTACCCAGTCCCTGACTGACCACAATCGCAATATTGGGTAAGGTGTCCGCGACTTTTTCCATCACGAGACTGATGGCCTCTGTCCGCGCCTGAAAACTGACCGTGCGGTTATGTTGCTTCATGTCAGTGGCAATTTGTTGCAGCTTCAGCTCGTCCATCAAATGAATGGAGGAGGTAAACAACCCTTTTTTCTCATCCAGTGGGATAAGTTGACGCTGTTCAATCGCGGCATCAATCGCTTCACGTACCTGTGCTATCATGCCCGCACGAGCGTCCAATCCCCCAAGCGTTTTAGCCAATACTTGGCTGTAAGTCATACTGAGCTGCTTATCACTGAGTAACGCTATCGCATCGGTGACAGCGCGGGTGATATCGGGCTGTATCTCCCGAGAGGTATCCCCCATATCCCCTTTAGCAAGGCGCTGCTCAGCTTCAGCGTAAAACGCTTTACGCGCATCGGCCCCGAAACTATTTTTCTCCAAACGGTCAAACCAGTCGGTTAATAACTCACTTTTTTCAGGGGTTGTTTTGGCCTGACGGGTATCAAGCGCCGCCACATCACGGGATTTCAGTGAGGCTTCATGCCCGACGGCATCCATGATTTGGTAATGTCGCTGCGAAAAAGGTGCAACCGGCACCCCTACGATTTCCCATAACCCATTTTTTCCCGTTTCATGGGTTTGCATGCCGAAGCTTTCGACCTGCTGACGTAACGTATGGCGGTAGATTTGCCCTAATGACACTTGTAAGGCATAAACGGCCTCGCTGAAGCCGCTTTTTTGTTGTGTATCACTGGATAACGTACGCCACTCGCCATTATGCTCGGTCATGTTCATCACCAGGGCGTGCGTGTGCAGTTGTGGGTCATGCTCCCGTGACGTATCATGGTTAAATGCCGCGACAACCAGATTTTTGGTCATTTCTAATGAGGTTTTCCCCTCAACCATTAAACGCGTTGAGGCCAGGCTCTCGACCTCTTTCAGGGCGACCTCGACCGCATGATTATGTGCGTCAATCATCCGCTTATCACCCAGCACAATACCGAGCACGGACACACTTTTCGGGGCTGAAAAGGTTAAATCTTGCCCTTCACGGTGCACATTTTTACCGTTTTCCATCCGCTCAAGACTTTGACCATTGGGTAAACGCCCTTCCAGGATTTCACCTAATTGGTCTTTGGTGACTTCCCCCTCTAACCCGAGCGATTTAGCGCCTTCCCCCATCCAGCGAGCTTCAAGGTTACCGAGGAAATAATAATTGTCTTCATGGGTATAATAATTTGCCGCATTATTGGCAATCGGTGCAACAGTCAGCATCACCACATCTCCGGTTCATCATGATCATTATTTATGTGTTTTGGCTTTTCTTGGGAAGGTTTGGGTCGGTTAAAAATTTCCTTTTCGTCCTGCCGCATACGCGTGTAACTGTCATACAGGTCTTGTGGGTTTTGTTCCTCATCAATAACGCGTCCGAGAATCTCCCCTGTTTCGGTGTTCACTTTGACGTTATCAATGATGACCTCTTGACCGCCTTGGGTTTCAGGTGGATTATCGGATGCTGCGGTTTCCGTTGTTATCGGCGTGGAGTTTTGTGTGACTGACTTCGATTCAAGCTCAACGATAGGCTGTGGTTGAGTCTGAGCCACTTCCGGAGCGGTATTGTTTTGTGCTGTATCAATGGGTGTTTCAATCGGTTTCCCGCTAATTAAGCTATCAATAGCCTGATTAACCACGTCAGGAAGCGCCCCTATGCTTAACCGCTCGTCAATTTCAGCTTCAATCTCTTGATCTAAGCTGTCATTGACTTGTCGGGGGATAAATTCTTCCGCGACAACTTTCAGCTTTTCATATTTCATGGCGTGTTTAATGACCGGGTATTCCCCAGGCAAGGTGATATAACACGTTAAATCCGGCAATTTTTGCACATCGGAGTAGTTGACTAAATCCACATCCTCTTGCTGCTTACTGAATGAGACACCGTCTCGTACCGTTTCAGGACCAAAGCTATATTGCTCACTGGCCACTTTTTTACGGATTTGCCCGAGCTGACCTCGTACCCAATTGGCGATACTTTCATCGGGAGAACGAAAGAAAAAACGCGTATTAAGCAAATCCATCATCGCATCGGCATTTTCATTCCCATAAGTCACATTCAGTTGCGCCTTATTTTGAAAACCAAGAATAAAACACCCGCCAAATTTACGGCCTTGTGACAAAATAAGGGGTAAATTCGGTAACTGGTGCAAGGAAATCAATTCGTCGTAGATGAACCATACACGGCGCTCGCGGTTATCACCCATTTCCAGTAACGTATTAGCGGCTTGCGATAACCACATGGAAATTAACGGTTTTAAGGATTCATGTTCACGCTCATTACTAGTGATCCATAACCAACCGTGACGTTTTTTCGGTTCATTGACGGTTTTCATCCATTCACGGATCGCAAATGGTGCCTTACCATTACGCTCAATGCCTTGTAGATAGCGTAACGCTTTAACGTAGTTAGTCAGAACGCCACGGATTGAAATCGCGGTTTTTTCCACCTTCTCTTCCATCAAATTACTGGCTTCAGTACCCGCCACATAAGCGCGTAACGTTTTGAGATCAATGGCGAGCAACGTCCGTAATAATTTGTTATAACTGCGCTTTGGATCAGCACCCAGTTTTGATGCCACCGTTGTGAAAATAGTCCGTGCTGACCCCGTCCAAAAAGGGTCTTCTGAGGTACTTTGAGGGATAAGGGTATTGGACGCACTGTCAAAATCAGGTGTGGTGACACATTCACTCCATAAATCCCAGTTTTCACACCGTTTATCTAGTGGGTTCAGTAACTTATCAATATTCTCATTGTAATGCTGTTTGATTAACGAACACCCTTTATCATAAACAATGACCATGTCTCCCCGTTTACGGAGCTGGATCAGTAATTTATTGAGGGTATTTGATTTTCCTGAGCCAGGCGTACCATGCATTAGCATGTTTTGCACTTCACTGTTAAGCTTCAGGGGTAATCCGTCAAAAGTAATCGGTGACGCTTCGCGCCGTGCATGCAGCAAGTTGCGAACGGACTTAATGTCTTCTGTGAGTGTACGACCGCCTATCACATCATCATTCGCTTGACGCTTACCTAATCCATGAAACACTCGATAGATGACAAAAAACAGCACAATGATGACAATACACGCCCATAATAGGGATAGTCCCAATTCTTGTAGCACGATATTACCGGCATAGATCATGTAGTCATCTTTTAATATCGCATCAGACGTAAACCGATAAAGTTGACCATCAAAATCCACGTCATAAATTGGTGCCACGCGATATAAAGCTTTTTCACCGCCTGCGGTTAAATATAACCACCAATATAATCCGCCATTTTTAATTTCTTGTAGCGGTACTTTAAAATAAAAAATGACCGGGAAGATGATTAAGAAAAGCAGAATAAGCCAAAAAGATATTCGCTTATTCACTTGCATGAACATGCCGAGCATATAGCTAAAGACTTGTCCACCCTGCGTAATATGCTTGGTTGAACTCATGATATAATCACTCTGAAATATAAATAAAACCATAGAAGATAATGAATAACTCTTCACTATTTCTTATTTGAAATTCTCGATGGGGAAATAGGTTTTCAATTAAACAAAATGGGATTTTTCCATTTATTTAACGCAACCAGTTTAATATAACGAAAAAATATCAGGTTAATAATTTAATGTTATAAAAAGAAGTGAGTTTAATTAAAAATGAATTTCACTCAATTTTATTGAGACTTAATTTTTCCTTTAAAATATACAGATATTCCTGAGTTTGAGTCGCGCACAATGTCACTCCTAAATCACGCTCTAATCCAAGTAATGTAATAAATTGCCCAATATTCTCAGATGACAACATTTTCGGATGTTGGGTAAGATAATCGCTAACCTTAGCCGAATTCAAACCGTGCTCACCAAAATAGGTCAAGTAGTCACTAATATAAATCTTATCCGACTGATTCGGTTTTTGATGACCAATAACATATCGTGCGCATTGGGTAATAATTTGTTCAGAGTATGGACTTTTCATTTCATGACTTAATACGGTGTTGGATAATAGTAAAAGTGCGCTCAAAAGCACGGCTTTATTAACCATTAATTTTTTCATCATAACCTCGTATTTTATAGGCATATTAAAGAATAAAATAATTCACAAATTTAGTTATCTGGAACGGCACAACTCTTGGTGCTCGGCACAACTTACACAGTGCTGAACGCCAGGTAACGCGATCCGACGAGCAAGCGGGATATTATCACCGCACTCAACACACACTTTTGCACTCTGCCCCTGATATTGAGCACGTTGACTCAATCTTAGAGACAGCAAAAAATCGCTCTCAGCTTGAGAGATATCAATTTCATCAGCCATTGGAAACCTCTTGAGACGAGACGGTCTATTCCCCTGAAAAATTTATTATTTAGGGGAATAGACTGTTAACAAACGAAGTGCGTTAGTCATGAAGACTAATCGCTACAGAATGATAATAAATTATAAAATATTTGAAATAGATTTCGCTAATTGTTGCTCTAATACCGGCTTTACTTCTTCAAATTTTAAATTAACTTTATTTGCATTAGAGACAATTCGTGTTTGATATTTATGCCTATCGCCTTCTTGTTGGCTAGTTTGTATTTTTGAGCCTGATGTTCCTTGTTTAAGCGCGGCAACATTTGTTGTCGTAACATTCGCTTTAGTTTTTTCAGATATTTGAATATCGGTGATCATTGAATAATTAACATCTTCAACCATACTATCCGCTGCCATGCCAATTAAGCCGGAGGCTAACCCTACACCCAGTGCCGTTCCCGTGGAATTCGTATTAAATGCCGCAATCCCACCGCCGATAGCCGCCCCCAATGCCGCACCTTGATACCCTTGATTTAAAAAGCTTTGAGCTTCTCTTAAATCCATTTTATCCGCTTTAAGGACATTAACTTGTATCCAATAATAAGCCTCATCGGGTGATGTCGTTATGGTGTATCCCTTCGCTTTGACTTCATTTGCTATTTGAGATTGTAGGCCACTCATATCCTTATCAGACGTGTTTTTAATTTGTAAGTAAACCGTTCTTTGATTTGACGGTTCAAGCCAAATAGTTTCACTCATTTGAGTATTGACTTCTAAATTACGTTTTTTAATTGCCGTACTCATGGCACCACAGCCGGTTAATAAAAATGCACCTAAAAATAAAGACACAATAAGACTTTTTCTTTTCATAAAATATTTATCCTATATTTTTACATTATTGACATTTATCGTTATATCGTAATCACGTTGTTACATATATTATTTAATTACGCCTTCGTTAAGATGGTCACATAAATTAATTCCCGTAGAATTTAATTAAACTAATCACTCCTTATTCGCTTCAATTTAAAATAAAACCATTCATTTTCTATTTTTTATTATCCTTTATTTCAACCGTTGGAGGCCAAGTCGGTTTTAATTCGACACGCTCCTTAAAATTATCTAGATCGGGTATTAAATTTTGATTTTCCTTTTCTTTCGCAAGTCCTTCTTCATGTTTTTGTTTCATGTCTTTATATTCTTGTTCGAGTTCAACCTGTTTTTGTTGAATTGGCCGTTTACCTTTATCGATATATTCTTTCGTGGATTGAATATCTTGTTGGACTTGGTTTTGTTTCGCCTCGACACGGGACTTCACATTGTGTTTAACCTCCGCATCATCCGATAAACCTTGAATAACCTCATTATTGGCATCATGCTGGTAGCGAATATCCCCTTCTGACATCCCGCGATAACTCGATTCGGTATTGTCCATGGATTCAATTTTGCCGTGGTTGCTCGCATAATCTGATTTCAATTTTGGAATTAGATTGGTATCGACAAACTGTTTCGCTAAGCCATCCAGCTCTTTAGCAACCATCGGGTCACTGGTGTTCCCCAGCAATTCATCCGCGCGGTCAGGCGCATATTGGCGAACAAAACTGGCAAATTGCTGGTCAAAGACTCGGTCAATTTGTGCGCTGTTGTTTTGCGCCCAACTCGCCATATCACTGTATTCTTGGCTCTTCGTTTTATTCAAGGCATACTGCTCATGATACGTATCTGCAACATTGAGCGAGGCAGCGAATTGTTGAATATGAGAATTCGCTTCATTATCATTTTGACTCGCCCCGGTTGTCATACTGTTGCGGTCAAAATAATCTCTTGCCTCTCTAAATTGCTGTTGCAACTGCGCATTTTGGTCATGACGCATGTCTTTACTCTCATTGCTGGATTCTTGCGTACCGTGTGAAGACCCCGTTGAGCCAGAAATATTGGCATCCCCATAAAGCCCTCCTTTTAATCCTGTTAAACCACTTAATGGCAAACCAGCCTCACCCTTAGTGCCTGCTGTTATCGTTCCCCTAGACGTTTTGTCCATTAATTCATTGAATGACGCTTGTGTCGTCAACCCATTGGCTTTCCCATACGACTCAGCAATACTCCAGATTTTATCCATGGCGGCTTGACGATTAATACCTTCACCGCTATCACTCTGTTTCGATAGGGTTGAACTATTGCCATTTTGCGTATGAAATTGCGATAACATATTCCAACTGCTATTCACCGCATGTTGGTTCATTTTCTGAGCGTTCATCGCTTGCACTTCAGCATGTTTGGCGCTTTGTTGTAACGAACTGACTGCCGCGTTACTGCCTTTAATTGATACGGCCAATCTCGACATCGCCCCACTGATATCCATGACTTCTTGGCCACTACTGGTTACGGTACTGCTTGCCCCACTGGCGAGTTGCCGCGTCATCTGACCATCACGGAAGCTGGCATTGGTATCCCATTTATTGCCTGCTACGTTGCCTGATTGCATATTATTAAATGACCAGTTTCCATCCGCCGCTTGTGAAGAAGTGGCTGTCGCAGAACTGTTGATGGCGGTGCCTAAATAATTCCCCGCTTGTGCGATTGCAGGACCTAACCCTTTCACTATCGCAACGGCAATAAACGGTATCGATATAGATAGCCAACCGGCAATTAACCCGATATCGCTGTGCATTTGTTGGATACTGGCTTGATTGGCCAGATTAAAATCCAATCCGCCCGTTTTTCCTCGCAAGTAAAAACTGGTCGCATAATTTAAAATGGCAAACATCGGCGGCCAGGATTGCAGGTAAATGATGGACATGATGTAGTTGAATAACATTTTCACCGAAAGTGAATGAATGACCGCCAGTAAGATAAAAATGGGAAAGAGTGCAATCACTAACGACAACAAAATGGTATTCAATATCGGTACAAAGGAAACCGCCACTTGGGATGACGTCGCCCAACTTAATCGCATTTTATTGTATGACGACGTGGAGGCTAAGTTCACTAAACTGGCGGTATCACCGCTTTGTGCACTGTAAGCACTGATGCCATTTTTCAGCGCGTTCATCACCACGGAATTTCGCATCAACTGACTGGCGGTTTCTGACCCTTGGTAATAAAAGTTATAGCTATCGCCCATCATATTACTGTACAACACATTAGCATCAGGACGGCCACCAAAGATTTGTTTCACCATGTAATTCCAGGTTTTTCCGCCCGTTTGTGTATCGATATTGAGTTTTGGCATTAAGACATGTTTTGCTATATCTGCACACGTCCAGAAACCACTTTGTGCAACACCATTAGCACCAACGGCAGCGGTGTTACCGTAGGGCACAATAATGCCGCGTAACGGGCTTGGTTTTTGGAATATTAGCGTATAAGGGTCACGGCTACTCATCAGCTCTTGGAATGAATATTTATGGTTAATTAAAATATCCCCGATGACGCAGTTTTTGGTGTAAAGCCCCATCAATTCCGCCAAATCACCATCAACCATCATCGCATCACTGAGATTTCCGACCAGATTTGCCCCAAACAACATGCCGGTTTTACTGTAGGTTAATGAGTCAGGGGTATGGAATATCATGTCATACAACTCAGTCAATCCCGTACCAATCGAAGTAATAAATTTAGCCGGTGCCGCTAACCCTAATGGAACATTATCGACTAAATAGACGCCTGTGGGGTTGGTGCGGTCAATAATTAGCACCGTCCGTTTGGGTACTAACAACACACTGGAGACCAACACAATGATAGCTGTAAATTTAATTAGCTCTTTCGGGTCATGGGCTTTCATAAATGATATCAGTACCGATACCGCAGAAATCGATAATACAATGCGGAACATGGAGTCCCACGTATCAGAGCCTATCAATGCAGCGACGCCGTTGAATACTTGCATCATGTATTCACCGCCGCCGAGCACATAGACGGTATCTATCACGGCCATATTGCGGCTCCTTTATTTTTGGGTTTCAGGGGTGACGATATTAAAGCGGGTGTTTTGCATAAAACGTTCTTGCAGCTGACTGGAGGTTTGTTGACGCAAGTAACTCATTTGTCGCTCCAGCTCAATCAAGACATTGGCTTTGGTATTGACCATTTGCTGCAGGGATTCCAATTGGCGTGAGGCTTCAGCGATATTTTCCCGTAGCGGTTTCACCGCTTCTTCCATGTAATTTCGGCTGCCCATTGCCCCTTTTGCTTGGTCAATCAATTCCTGCAGGTACTGAAGTAAAATGTCATACGCAATATAATCGGCCAGAGCCGGTAATAAATTGGCTTGGATATTCAGCTGCATCGGGTCAACCAAGTACTTCAAAATCGGGATAGAGGTACTTTGAATAAAGCCTTTTTCTTTGGCACTTAACCCCTCATCACTACGTAACTTCCCTTGTATGCCTTCAATCATGGTTTTGGTCATCGAGATAAGGCCATTTTGACTACTGATGGTGATTTTTTTGCTTTTTAGTTCCAGGCAATCCACCGTAGAGACGCACCCTTCAATAGTCATGGTGCCGCCTTCCATCAAGGTTTTGATGAGTTCTTGCCGGTTCACTTTGGGAATGGTGCTTTTGACATTCCCTTTGGCATCAAAAATGAGTGTGCCTGTCAGGTTCATGACCAACTCTTTTAACTCGTTATCGCCGGATAAAAACTGACTTTTGGCTAAGGTTTCCCACATCAAGTTTTTATTCTGCATGATTTGGTCTTTCATGTTCTCAGGGGCTTTATTAAAGGCATTGTTCATCTGCCCGCCGACCGTACACCCTTGACGTGAAGCCGCCCAATCTTCAAACAAATTGGTCGCACCTCCAATGTCCTGACAGATTTTTTGTGAGGCCACGGTATTGGTGGGCCACAGCCCGCCAATAATGCCTTGCGCGGCCTGACATGAAGAAATATTCATGCTATTGATATCTGCCGCCATTTTTTGCACAAAATCTTTTGCTGATTTCAATTCAGGTACGGTGGTTTGCAACGCCAAATCGAATAAATACCCCGCACCATTGGTCATCATCTGTTTGATAAATTGCTGCAGCTGCTCACTGTTCATATAAGAAAAAGACCCAAGGTACGCATCAATCCCCCCACACCCCGCATTGATGGATGGCGGTGTAAATGAGGCAATTTGCAACTGCTTCACTTGGCTACGCAGGAATAAATTACCGCCTGTGGCATAACCTGCGGCTTGACCTTCCCAAGCGCGGGCATCGGTGGCATTGCCTTCGAAGCCCAACTTATTGAAGAAGTTATTCATATCACTGTTCACATTAGCAACCGCCACGGTTTGGTTGAGTAATGCCGAACAGATAACGGTAATGAGTCCTTTACGCATGAGGGCCTCCGGATTGAAGATAAATAGGCCAACACGAAAATAATGCAGGGTTTATCGCCTTATTCCAGCAAGGAATAGGGTTAATTAAATCATTCATTGTGGGTAAACCTTATTGAGTGCCATCATCCGCAAGCTACTGCGTGTCGGCATTAAATTTAAACGTGAGATTGAATAGGTATAGCTAATGTGGTATCTCTGACTAATTTCACATAAGTTCATTAATCAAAAGCACTTTCACTATTAATAGGAGTTAACAGTTATGAAAAATTGTATCGATTGTGGAAGGCCGTTAAGCCCTACCGCTAAAAGTTGTGGTGGGTGTGATTCAACAGACCCTTTCGGAAAAGAACGGTTAAACAAGAGCATATATAACACTATTCGCCTTATTTTAATTGCATTCTTTAGTGTAATTGGTCTTCTGTGGTATTTAGGTTGGTTTGATCCCATTGAATTTGTTTCCAATTGGATTTTATCCACATGGAAATGACCTTAAAATCATGGATGAAGGTTGACCGTAAATACTTAGAACGATGTCTATGTGCCCCTTCGGGCGCAAAGCGGAAACAAAGTTCAAAATCTTGATTGAAATGTCCAGTAATACCCCATCCCCAGTTCAATCGTGGGTGACTAGACTCCGAGTCACCTCGTAATAATTTGGCGAGCCTAGCCGCGTGGTTTACCTCCGATTTAAACGATATATAGGGTTTTATATCATCTATTGGCCAACCATGCCCTTGGCAGGAAGCATAAGTGCTAAAACCACATTGGTTGAAAGCTTTCACTAACGGCTCAATCAGTGGATCTATCACGTGATAATCGCGCTTTTTCATTTTATCAACTTCTTTTTCAACCGAGTGATTTTAAACTGTGCAAAGTAATATTCGGTCCAAGAAAACACCCCTATCACAAGGTGTTTTATCGCAATACCCCAAAAACAAAAGGGCACAACATACATCACCACATTCCACAGTCCTTTTGTTCCTAAGTAGTTAGGGTCAGCATCGAGTTTACTCTCTGGCCAACACGCCATCTCAAACGCCTTATGCATCACAAACCAAAGAACCAAACCTGCGATAACATAACCAATAAACTCAGAAGTGCTCTGGTCTTGGCGTTTCACTTCAAGGACTTGGTATCTTCTTAATTCACGGATTCTTTTTTGAAGTTTTGCATTTTGCTCACAATGTATTTCATCATAATTTTCGGTATCGACTTGATTATCACTCATCATACGACCTGTATTTTCAAAAGTTAAAGATAGGCCAGGTGTTAAATACGTATCCCAACTAGCCTCGTGCTAAAAATGAGATTTATGACTAACCTTTCCTGGTTTTACGTATTCTCAACCAAACCTCAGTTGCATTGAGAAAAATCCCACCATAAATACAAACCATCAGTAATAATCGCCCTGCTGCCAAACTCAGAAGAGTTAATGGAATGAGATACGCAAACTGAGACATTAATGTCCCCATTAGTGACTCCGTTCCACTCATTTGACTGACAATTTTCAGTATCCACGGCGTAAAAAAGGTATTTAGGAGCACCCAAGACACGTAGGCCGATATCAACAATGTGGCAAACGAATAAAAATGCGGCCGCAATGTATTCTTAATCGGCGAATCACCAACAATACGTTGATGAACCGCCTCACTAAAAGGCACGCCACTTCTTACCGTATTTGCTTCAAAACGCATCTTTTCTGAACAATTTTTCATAACTAACATCCTTAAATTTAAGTTGCACTACATGGCTGGCTCATTGGCAATGAGTCAGAAATGAGATAATTAATGTTGGGTTATTTGAGGGTTAAATTAACTTGGGGGTACTAAATTGAATTAATTAGGGATTTTAGTGAATTTATTTTTAACTTTTTTCGTCATCTGAGAAATATAATAGCTTGCCATTAGCCAAGAAGTCACACTCAAACTTGAAAGTCCGAATACAAAAAACAACTTGCAGAGACATAAAATTGCAAATTTCAGCTGCGATTGCAGTTCAACAGTTAACCAAGAAGCATATTCAGGTTTTACCGCTTGAGTTAGCAATAAGTCATTAAGAAAGTAAAACGAAAATAGGGTAGCTAACCCAAAGAAAAAAGCGATATGAAGACAAATATGCATCACTTTGGCAGTGAAGCGTCTTGTATAACGCTCAATATGTGGATTTCTTTTATCACTCATTTAACTCACCTTTGAACATATACTTAAAAAATTCGGTAAATGTAATATCATCAGTTTTCTTATCAGATAAATAGCGAATGGCATCTGGATGACCTTGCTGAGCCGCTTGGTTAACCAACGATATGGATAATGGCTTATCCAAATAGTAATAGTATTGTGCCTTTATCATCATGGCTTCAGTATTACCTTGCTCAATCAAGCTTTCTAATTTACCCAGTGTTTGCATATCGGGATAATGTTTAGCCATCCAAAGTATGGCTAATTCTTTTCCTTCATTAGCCTTGATGCTCATTTCGGGCTTAATTAAATCATTTGATAAGCGAGATTCGTATTTGGGTAATTCTTTATCAACCCAAAGTTTGCTGCCAAAAGCGAGGATCAACAAAACAATTAAAATAACCACAACATATCCTTTAGGCCCCTTTTTAGGTGTGTCGCGATAGGAAAATTGTTGATTTTGCCAATCACGCGATGTGTCGGTTTCTGTTTTCATTTGAATGATCTCTTTATTGTGCTGCTAGCATTAAGTTACTGTTTATCCGATTCATTACATCCTGCATGTCCGTTAGCCCTTGTAGCAGTGGGTATGTTCGCAATGTGTTCACCTCAACTAAAAACACCGAAGGCGTCACAACTTGCATGCCTGCCCCAAAAAAAGTTTGCACCACTTCAGCGGGGGCGGGTATCGCATTGGGAAACGCCATATCGCCTTGACCATCGAGCGTGTACGCAAAAACCTTAAATCCCGTTTGCGCTGACAGTAAGGCTAATTGCGGGTCAAACTGCTGGCAATACGGGCACTTGGCTTGCATAAACAACACCAGGGTATAATCGTTTAAATTGACGACCTTTCCGTTGGGTAATCGGTACGGTTTAACCGTAACTGTATTGATTTTTGAAGGCGGTGTTTCTTCTTCAATCACCGTTTCACGTTCTGAAGGGGCGGTTTTATGGGCTTCAAGTTCTGCAATATCGTCCATCACACTCGCTTGAACTAGATCGCTGAAGAACAACATTATCGCTAACATCATTATTCTCACGATGTTTTCTCCTCATCCTCCGGAAAAACGGTCGGAGCTTTAATGCGCTGCCAAGCTTTAATGACGGCATAGAACATTCCTGCTAAACACGTCGCCGCCCCGAGCGCAAAAATAAACACCATGCCGGTTTCTTGTATCATTTGAAGGGTTTGCTTTGTAGACTCACTTAAAACGTCGTGACGAATATCGATTAAGTAATGGATCAGTCCATAAAAAATCAGTGAGGCAAAAATCAACGTCATGCCAAGGTAAATCAACGTATTTTCAATTAATCGTTCTTTTATCGTGGGTTTTGTCATGTCTTTATCCTTAATAATTAGGCTTAAAATCTGTAGCTACATCTAAAAAGCGGCGTGCTAACGCATCTTGCGTCATAAACCCATACGCAAGCGGTTGGTAATGTTCACTTTTCGGGTCAACTAAGAACAGGGCAGGAAAATGGGTGATACCCATTTTGGCGACCTGCCCCGTATCGGGTCGCGTCTCAGGCAGTGCTTCACTGCGAACCCCATCCACGGATACGGGTATAAGCGCAATATTGTGTGACTGCGCAAATTCCCGAACAACAGTGGCTAACTGGTTATCCAGTGGGTCTTGTCCGCGATAAAAGAAAAACACACCGTATTGTGACGATAACGACTGAATAGCCGCTTTTTCCTTGTCTTGCAGTTGGGATAGTTGCAATGGCACCGTACTGTTGTAGTGACTGTGCTCCAAGTTGTAATCAAGGGTAGGGTCAAGCAATAACCCTTTTTTTACTGACCGCTCAAATTTACCGGACTGCTCCAACCAAAAGCGCTGATACGCCATGTATCGCAGGGCATTTTGTGGCGAGGGCTGCATAATCGCGGTGTCTAAGGCTTCTTCTGTCAACTTTTGCATGACTTTTTTTTG
>NZ_JBIXLP010000064.1:0-50553 GCF_053543535.1 Providencia sp. AGC89 | reverse complement strand
GCTTTCTTGGCCTTAGCGCGGGCAATGGCAGCCGCTACCGCTGCTTTGCGCGGGTCGACATCTGTATCGGGAGTTGTTTCTGCCACCGGTTCAGCCGCAGTAGGTTGCTGAGCCGCTTTCTTCGCCTTAGCGCGGGCAATGGCAGCCGCTACCGCCGCTTTGCGTGGGTCATCGTGAGTGTCTGGATTGTTCTGCTCAACTTGAGCCGCTGCTAATTTCTCAGCTTGTTTAGCTCGAGCTTGTGCTTTACGTGCTTCACGGGCTGCAATGACAGCACTATTATCTGGTAATTCGCCTGAAATGATTTTAACCGGATCAGAGGCGGTACTTTGTTTTGCTTTGACCCGAGCTAAAGCCGCATTAACAGCGTCTTTACCTGCGCTATCAACTTGTACGGCGGCTTTCTTATGCCGCTCTTCACGTGCTTTCTTATCTCGTTCCATCCGTAATTGCTTAGCTTCAAAACGAAGTTTTGCTTCTGCGGCTCGGCGTTCCTCTTGGGCAATTTCACGAATTTCTGCTTTTTCTTGGCGGTAATATTGAACTAGCGGAATATTACTAGGACAAACATAGGCGCATGCTCCACACTCAATACAGTCGAACAGATTGTGCTTTTGTGCTTTTTCATGTTCTTCGCCTTTGCTAAACCAATAAAGCTGTTGGGGTAACAAAGCAGCTGGGCATGCTTCTACACACAGCCCACAGCGGATACAAGCTTCTTCGGGAGATTCAGCCCCCATTTCTTCAGATGTTGGAACCAACAGGCAATTACAAATTTTAACAACAGGTACATTTAGGTCCGGTAGGGTAAAGCCCATTAATGGCCCGCCCATGATTACCATTTGTTCCGGCTCTGGATTAAAACCTGCTTGTTGTAATAGGTGTTTAACAGGAGTGCCTAAACGAGTCCAAAAATTCCCCGGTTTGCTAATAGCATCACCAGTAACGGTCACTACACGTTCAATCAATGGTTGCCCATCAATAACCGCGCGTTTTATCGCCACTACGGTGCCTACATTTTGCATTAATACGCCAATTTGTGATGAACGGGCACCAGAAGGGACTTCCTTACCGGTTAATATTTTTGTGAGCTGCTTAGCACCACCTGATGGGTATTTGGTTGGTATAACCCGTATGAATATCTGTTGATCTTGTTTGCTCAGCGCGTGTTTTAAAGCGCGGATCGCTTCTGGTTTATTATCTTCAATCCCAATTAAGACTTGGTCTGGGTTTAATAAGTGCTGTAATACTCGGCAACCTTCGATAACTTCCTGAGCATGTTCTTGCATTAACCTATCATCTGCAGTGATATACGGTTCACACTCGGCAGCATTAATAATTAAGGTTTTAATTGCTTCTTTTCCACCTGCTAATTTTGAGGCAGTAGGGAAGCCAGCACCACCAAGACCCGCAATACCCGCTTGCTCTATTTTTTGCAGTAATTCAGCTTGAGACAATTGTGTGTAATCTGCTTCAGGACTCAATGTGCACCAGGTATCATTGCCATCCGATTGAATACGAACACATAGCTCTTTCAAACCTGATGGGTGCGCTGTTACCATCGGTTCAATGGCTGTTATTACGCCAGATGTAGAGGCATGAACAGGTACTGTACGACCCAATCCTTTAGTGAGGGGCTGGCCTTTTAGGACATATTCACCCACTTGCACAATTAATTCACCTTCAGGGCCTAGATGCTGCTGTAATGGTATAATTAACTCATTAGGCACTGAGGCAATACGCATGGGGGTTTGACTTGATTGTAATTTCATTTCAGGCGGATGAATACCGCCGTTAAAATCCCAAATATTCTCTTTTTTTAACCAACTAAACAGTTTAAGCATGAGTATTACCTCTCGCTTGCGTTAATGGCTGTTCATTGGGTTCAACATTAATATTTTTAACGGGAATGGCGTTTAAATCCCATTTCCAGTTAGCGGTAGTCGTTTTCACAGGAACAAGTTCAATACAATCAGTAGGGCACGGGGCAACACACAGGTCACAGCCCGTACATAAATCTTCAATCACAGTGTGCATAGCGCGGGTCGCGCCAACAATAGCATCAACAGGGCAAGCTTGAATGCACTTGGTACAACCAATACAGTTTTGTTCATCAATGATAGCCACTTTACGTACAGGGTTTTGCGCCGCTTCGTCACCATCAATAGGTTGTGGATCAACATTTAGTAGCTCAGCAATTTTTAACATAACTTGCTCACCACCAGGTGCACATTTGTTGATCATTTCCCCATTGTTAGCCACGGCTTCTGCATAGGGGCGGCAACCTGGGTAGCTACATTGACCACACTGGCTTTGGGGTAAAATCGCTTCGACTTGTTCAACGATAGGGTCGGCTTCAACTTTAAAACGCAAAGAGGCATAGCCCAAAATAAGGCCAAATATAAGACCAAAAACGGCTAATATACCGATAGCAATCCAGACTGACATCATTAGAATTTCACCAAACCACTAAAGCCCATAAATGCGAGTGACATCAAGCCGGCAGTAATTAAGCCAATTGATGAGCCACGAAACGGGGCAGGGACATTGGCAACAGCTAGCCGCTCTCTGATTGCGGCAAATAACACCATTACTAATGAGAACCCAACAGCTGCACCAAAGCCGTAGACGGCAGATTGCATAAAAGTATGGGACATGTTGATATTTAGTAATGCAACGCCAAGAACCGCGCAGTTAGTCGTAATTAGTGGTAAGAAAATACCTAATAAGCGATAAAGCGTAGGGCTAGTTTTTCTGACAACCATTTCAGTAAATTGAACTACTACTGCTATCGCCAAAATAAAGCTTAGCGTGCGTAAATAGATAAGATCGAGTGGAACAAGTATCAGGGTGTCAATCAACCATGAGCTTATCGAAGCTAGTGTTAGAACAAAGGTTGTTGCTAACCCCATTCCTATAGCGGGTTCAAGCTTAGTTGACACCCCCATAAAGGGGCATAAACCAAGAAATTTTACAAGGACGAAGTTGTTAACCAACACCGTTCCAATAAAGAGTAGTAGATAATCAGTCATGCTATTGCCTGAAATGAAAAAAGAACAAAAACTGACCTAAGCCAGCTAAACTATCATTATGATATCAAGCAATTTATCTGGCGCTTATCGATCTTGTGTGAAAGTCATTTTTACACGCTGTGAACGTTTTAAGTAAGGGACGAAGAAACCGGCTCCAAGTAATGGCCAGGCAAGCACTTGTAAGGCGGTATTATCATCAATAGGTGAAAATGCAAATGTTTTTATACCTAATAACAATAAGATAAGTAACCAAATAATAAAACGACGTGGAAAATGTTTTGAATGAGCAAACATCAGTTGCAGTACATGAATACTAAATAATGTCATGGCAATTGCGATAGCAAATGATAGATACCATGCCAAGGGAATATAGCTTGCCCAATTATCAACTGTGCTCACAATTTCATAAAATTTAATGCAATACATGACTGTCATACTGCATACGGCTAAAAACGTTAGCAACAGATACATAGCTGGCAGCAGTAACCAGCCAGTGATACGGTTAGCATTATAAACTGAAGACATAAGTAAACATCCATTTTTGCAAAATAGCGGTAGAAGATCCTAGGGTATTTTATAATCCTATCATAGATATATTTGCCATTTAATTTATTCTGATGGTACTTTTTATATCTTTCTGAGTTTGTTTTTGTATGAGGTCAATATGTCTAAACCGATTAAAGTAGGGGTCATAGGTTATGGCTATGCAAGTAAAACCTTTCATGCGCCTTTCTTAGGTTTTCTAAAAGAGTATGATTTAACTGCAATTTCAACGAGTGACCCTAATAAAGTTAAGGCGGATTGGCCAAATGTCAATGTTGTTGCATCTCCAGAAGCTATTTTTGCTGATAATGACATTGAATTAGTGGTGATCCCAACGCCAAATGAAACTCACTTTCCTTTAGCTAAAGCGGCATTATCCGCGGGCAAACATGTGGTTGTTGATAAACCATTTACTCTAGACGTTGCACAAGCAGAACAACTTAAACAACAAGCAGAACAGTCAGGGAAATTGCTTTCTATCTATCATAATCGTCGGTGGGACTCTGGCTTTCTAACTGTCAAAAAAATACTTCAAGATGGTTGTCTTGGTGATATTAAATATTATGAGTCACACTTTGATCGCTACCGGCCAATGGTAAGGCAAAGATGGCGTGAAGAGAATATTCCGGGCTCAGGTATTTGGTATGATTTAGGACCCCACTTATTAGACCAAGTACTGCAATATTTTGGTAAGCCGATGGGGATCACCGCTGATCTTGCTATGATCCGCCCGAATGCGAAAGCGGTAGACTACTTTCATGTCATATTACAATATGCAACTAAAAAGGTGGTTTTACACGCGACCACGTTAGCAGCCGCACCTATGCCAATTTATGTTATTCATGGTATGAAAGGTAGCTATGTAAAGTATGGTTTAGACCCGCAAGAAGATTGTCTAAAAAGTGGAATGAAACCAGAAGGTGAAAAGTGGGGCGTAGATGACAACACTGGAATCGTGACCCTGTCACAAGGTGAGGCGCTTATCACACAACCTTGGCCTAACGAAAAAGGTAATTATGGTGGGTATTACCAAGCTATTTATGATGCGATACGCCATAATAAACCCAATCCGGTCACACCAAGTGAAGCCATTGATATCATGAAGCTTATCGAAGCAGGAATACGTTCAGCAACAGAAAAGCGTACTATTGAATCAATTTTTTGAGTCCACGACCTATCATAAAGCCAGTCTATGTAACTGGCTTTTATTATGGAAAACAGAATGAACCTGCTAGCTAAACTAAGAATAGACCCATTTTTACTTATCATGATAGGCGTTGTAATTATTGCTAGCCTTTTTCCTTGTGAAGGGGAAATAAAAACGGGCTTTCAATACCTAACAACTGCCGCAATCGCATTGTTGTTCTTTATGCATGGTGCAAAGTTATCAAGGGAATCAATAGTGGCAGGTATAGGCCATTGGCGTCTGCACCTGTTAGTTTTTGCGAGCACGTTTATTTTATTTCCTATTGTAGGATTAGGGCTCGCTGTCATCGTTCCTGAATGGATGTCACCCACTGTCTATATGGGGTTTTTGTACCTTTGTGCATTACCTGCGACGGTACAGTCCGCGATTGCCTTTACTTCCGTTGCAGGTGGTAATATAGCGGCGGCGATTTGTAGCGCTTCAGCATCCAGTATTCTTGGCGTATTCCTTTCTCCTATTTTAGTCGGTGCTTTAATGGATGCAGATGGTAGCCAGGCGGTCGATACGCTTAATGCAATTGGCTCAATATTATTACAGTTAATGTTACCATTTGTAGTAGGGCACTTAGCGCGACCTTTAATTGTTAATTGGATTAATCGCCACCGTAAATTAGTCAATATAACTGACCGTTCCTCTATACTATTAGTTGTTTATGTTGCATTTAGTGAAGCTGTCGTTGAGGGAATATGGCAGAAAATCGACGCATTTTCTTTACTGATGATAGTGGTTGTCACTTGTGTCATTTTATTTATTGTCATAGTGGTTAACACATTAGCCGCACGCTTGCTTGGTTTTAGTAAAGAAGATGAGATTACTATTGTATTTTGTGGGTCTAAAAAAAGTTTAGCTAATGGGGTTCCAATGGCTAATGTATTGTTTCCTGCGGCAACGGTAGGGGTGATCTTACTTCCTTTAATGATTTTCCACCAAATTCAGCTGATGGTTAGTGCTGTATTGGCTCAGCGTTACGCTAAACGGTTATTAACTAAATAATATATTATTGACTTGAGGATATGGCACCACCTCAAGTCAATGCTGTTTACTTTTATTCTATTTTAGTTACAACATACTGTGGGTGTTTTTTTATAAAGAACATACATTAACTCTGTGCTAATTAATGGCTTACTAGGGAAAAAGGGCGAGTCAAAATGCAGTGAGTGGAATGAATGAGGGCACCCAGTGTGATGCCCTTTAGTTTTTATCGTTTAGCTGCTTTTTCTAACAGTGCATTTTTCTCATTTGTGGATAAAAATGCGATAGCAAGGCCATTACGTTGAGCTTGCTCGATTTCAGCAGCGGTCAAGCCTGCTTGTGGTGCTGCGACTTCATATTCATAACGTAACTCAATTCCTTGCACTGCTGGGTCATCAGTATTTATTGATGCTAATACTCCATGCTGTAAAAAGGCCTTTAACGGGTGTTTAGCTAATGATGAGACAGTGCTAGTTTGGATATTGGAAGTTAAGCAACTTTCCATACCGATTTGGTGCTTCACTAAATAATCAATTAGAGCGGGGTCTTCAATTGCTTTTACACCATGGCCAATTCGTTGCGCACCTAATACATTAATTGCATGCCAAATACTCTCTGCTCCCGCAGCCTCACCTGCATGAACGGTAATATTTAAACCTGCATCTCTGGCTTTTATGAAGTGAGACTCAAATAATTCCCCTGGAAAACCAAGTTCATCTCCAGCGAGGTCTAAAGCACACAAATGATGGCGATGAGCTAAAAGCCCTTGTAATTCAGTAGAGCAAGCATGCTGCCCAAACGTGCGACTTAAAATTCCGATCAAATTAATTTTGATTTCAAATTGTTTGCAACCTGCTTGTACACCATCAATAATCGCTTCCACGACACCTTCGACAGGTAAGTGGTGCTTCATCGCCATGTAGTAAGGTGAAAAACGAAGCTCTGCATAATCAATCCCCGCATTAAACGCATCTTCTACATTTTCAAATGCAACACGGCGGCAGGCATCTAAATCAGCGAGTACTGAAACCCCCCAATCTAATTTTGACAAAAAACCGACTAAATCAGCTTCCTGTCCTATAATTTGTACATGAGGGCGTAATGCCTCAAGTTCTGTTGCGGGTAATTGAATATGGTGCTGTTCAGCTAGTGAAAGAATAGTTTCCGGTCGGATATTACCATCAAGGTGACGGTGTAAGTCGGTTAAAGGGAGACGGGTATTTATCACGGGATGATCCTTTATCTGTTTTCTTTCCTTATTTTGGCCGTTATTTAGCTAAAAGCAATTGTAAATCACGCAAAATGTGAAACATAATAAAAAATTACATTTAATTTGTGATGCTCGTCACCGAAATGTTGGTGGTAAAAAAAACGCCAGTCATAATTGACTAGCGTTTTTTCTATTAGCTTGAGTTTGATTAGTTAGCAGGTGTTTCAGCTTGTGGTGCTAACTCAGGCTCATTACCAATTTCTGGTGCGATTTCCGCACCTGGAGCTGGTTGAGCGTCATATTCTAACTCGTCTTCAGGTCCAGACATGATTTTCATCTTAGTCAAGAACTCAGCTAAGGTGTACTTATCATTGTTGAATGTCAGGTCGTTACCAGCGAATTTGATCGTCATTGTTAAATCATTTTCGCTATCAATCATCCAAGGTGATTTTTTCTGTTTAGCTTTTTCAGCGCGTTCTTCATCGGTCATAAACATTTCTTCAAACGGGGAAGAGAACATATCCGAAGTCAACATTTGCTGTACACCTGCAAATTCAGATGTCACCATACCTTTCATTTCTTTTTTAGTTTCAGCATCAACTGGAACGCCTTGGTCTAAAATCATGGCTTGTGTCATGGATTCAATTACCATTGGCTTATTCAGCTTCAGGTTAAAATCAAAAGAAGAAATCAATTGTTTGAATGCTTCATCAACTTTATTAGACATTGCCAACGCGGTGATTTCGTCTTGGTTCCATTTATTGAAAGTGACATTTAAGTCAACAGAGCTTTGGCCAGCTTCATTTTTCCAATATAGCGGGCTAACTGTGAATACAGGTTTGCTTTTCATTAGCTCAGGCAATGTGGTTGACATCATTTCCATGGCTAAACGTTCAGTAGCTTCTGATGGGTCACCAGTTGCTAAACCTTCTGCTAAGGCTTTGTTGTATTGTTCTACAAATTTACCTAATGCTTTAGCATCTAGTTTTTCAATTGCAACAGTGACTTGGCCTGAACCTAAATTTTGTTCTAATGCTTTAATGTCACCAATACTGTAAGAAATGTTACCTTTAACATCTTCACCGTTGATAGAAGTATCACTGGCGATTTTAAAATCTTTAAATGAGAATTTTGTTTCTGGGATATTGAAGTCTGTATCTGCAATCACAAATTCTTGTGTTCCTGTGTAGAAACCATATTGTGATTTTTTGACATTAGAAACTAATTTTAACCCTTTAACGGTCATTGTTTCTGATTTATCTGCTTTACCCATCACAAAGTTATCAGTGATTATTGATGCATCGACAGACTCTAAGTCTGCTGTAGTTGAAACATCAAATTTAGAGCCGCTAAACGATAGCGAAATATCATCTTTGCTATATTCAACTGGGATAAGCTCTAAGTTAGTATCGATACTTTTGCTATAACCAATGACAGCAGAACCATTAACAAACGGCTTTCCTTTGGTTGCTTCAAAAAGCTCTTTAGTTGTTGCATTATTTGCTAATTCTATTTGAGTAGCAGCCAGTTTTGGCAACAAATTAAACTTAGCAACTTGTGATAATGGGAATGGGCCATGATCAATATTAGTCTTAAATATGATAGAATCATCAGGTGTTACTGAATCAGCTGAAGTAATTACGATGTCAGCTTTAGAAGTGAAAACGCCTTTTTCATAGTTTTCTACTTTGAAATTCAAACCTGCTTCAGGCACATTTACAGCAAAAAAATCGTTGGTTTTGAGGATCACTCTGTCAAGTTCATCTTTTACTTTTGAACCTGTATACCACGATGCACCCGTCCATACAGCGCCCAGAGCTACAATAACACCAACCGCGACTAATGACTTTTTCATTATAAACATCCATCCTTTCAGTACGTTATAAACGTACTTATAAAATTATATAAGTTTTAAATAACCGTTTTTTAACAAAATAAACGGTTAAATACAGAATATGACACTACTTATTAAAAACTCGGGCAAGCTTACCATTGCCGTTAATGGTAATACTTTTCTCATAAGCAGGTAGAAAAACAGACTCACCAGAATCTATGCATATTTCTTCATTACCTGAACGGAAAACTAACTGACCTTCAATACAAAATAAAATTGAGGCTGTATCGTTAGATAGAGTAACCTCCGAGTTGTTTATAGAATATATATTAAATGAAAAATCTTCTACTGGAATATTATATTTCCAGATATTTCCAGATTTTTCGGGGATACTTAATAAATCCTTTGCTGACGTAGGGTTAAAGTCAATATTCGCAATCAGTTCAGGGACATCTATGTGTTTATTTGTTAACCCTGCACGCAGAACATTATCTGAATTAGCCATGACCTCTAATCCAACCCCTTCTAAATAAGCATGCGGTGTTCTTGCATATAAAAACATCGCTTCACCGGGTTGCAGTTCAACAACATTAAGAAGAAGTGGGGTAAATAAACCATTATCTTCAGGGTATAAACTTGCCATTTGCTTTATTGAGTTCCACGGTTCACCTTGGCGACTATTTAAAGCCGCTTTTAGTACTCCAAGTGCGAGCTCTTTTTGTTCACCTGTTAAATTAAGAATTTGTGCAAATAGGCGTGATAGCTTTTCTTCTGTTGGGTCTTGAACAAATAGTTGGATGTCCGGATGAGCCGCTGAAACAAAATCAAGCAATTGTGCTATTTCATTCAATGGACGAAATGCATTCATTGCTTTAAAAGGTGTTAAGGCATAAATTAATTCTGGTTTATGGTTATCATCTTTATAGTTGCGAATAGGTGAGTCTACTGGAATACCCGCTGCATTCTCTTTAGCGAACCCGACCTCAGCATAGGTTTTGTTGGGATGTACTTGTACTGACAGCGGTTGAGCAGCGCACAGTACCTTAAACAAGTACGGTAATCGATGATAAGTTTGTGCAATATGCGAACCCAAATAATATTCAGGGGCGCTCTCAATCAAGGTGTTAAGGGGAACAGTTTGATTTTTTTGCGCATCGAGAACTTCTGAGCTCGCTTTGGGGTGAGCCCCCATCCAAAGCTCAGCCATTGGTAGGTGGTTAGGGTTAGGGAGCCCATATAGCTTAGTTAGGGCCGTTTTACTACCCCAATCATAATTTTGGACTTTGTTTATCATTTTAAGCATAGCAAAATTCTCTTTTTTATAAAAATCAACTCATTTCCTTTTCATTACAGTACAATAAGCTCGACTAAGTCTCATAAATGAAATTCAATTTGTGGCATTATACTGCTCGGTTATTTGCTTACCTGCAAGCAGATGATTCTAAAATCAATTATTCTGTATATGTACCTAAGGAGATAGTAATGGCAGCCACTCGCATTGAAAAAGACTCAATGGGACCTATTGAAGTACCTGCTGACCACTTGTGGGGCGCGCAAACGCAGCGTTCTTTAGAACATTTCCGTATATCTGTAGAAAAAATGCCTGTCGCGTTAATCCACGCACTCGCTATCACAAAAAAAGCCGCCGCTAGTGTAAATATGGATCTAGGATTATTAGCCAAAGAGCGTGGCGATGCAATCATTGCTGCTGCTGATGAAGTATTAGCTGGCAAACACCCTACAGAGTTCCCACTGGCTATATGGCAAACGGGTTCTGGTACGCAAAGTAACATGAACATGAATGAGGTATTAGCTAACCGTGGTAGCGAAATCCTCGGTGGCCAGCGTGGTAATGATCGCCTTATTCACCCAAATGACGATGTTAATAAAAGCCAAAGTTCAAATGATGTTTTCCCAACAGCCATGCATGTCGCTGCGGTGGTTGCTATTCGCGAACATCTACTACCAGAACTAAAAGTTTTACACAAAACTTTAGATGCAAAAGTAAAAGAATTCAAAGATATCGTCAAAATTGGTCGTACCCACTTACAAGATGCAACCCCATTGACGTTAGGCCAAGAAATTTCTGGCTGGGCTGCAATGTTAGCACACAATGAAAAACATATTGAGAATTCAATACCTCATGTTTGTGAACTTGCTCTGGGTGGTACTGCTGTCGGTACAGGGTTGAATACTCATCCTGAATACGCAGTTCGTGTTGCGAAAAAAATTGCCGAATTAACGGGTCAGCCATTTATCACTGCACCTAATAAATTTGAAGCTTTGGCAACGTGTGACAGCTTAGTTCATGCTCATGGTGCACTGAAGGGCTTAGCGGCTTCATTAATGAAAATTGCGAATGATGTTAGGTGGTTAGCATCAGGTCCTCGTTGTGGCATTGGTGAAATTGCGATACCAGAGAACGAACCAGGCAGTTCAATCATGCCAGGGAAAGTTAACCCTACACAGTGTGAAGCATTAACAATGCTATGTGCGCAAGTGATGGGAAATGATGTTGCAGTTAATATTGGTGGCGCATCAGGCAATTTCGAGCTTAACGTTTTTCGCCCAATGGTAATTGATAACTTCTTACAATCTGTCCGTTTATTAGCTGATGGTATGCGTAGTTTCAATGAACATTGTGCTATTGGTATTGAACCAAATCGTGAGCGCATTGAAAAATTACTGCATGAATCATTGATGTTAGTAACCGCTTTAAATACCCATATTGGTTATGATAAAGCCGCTGAAATTGCTAAGAAAGCTCATAAAGAAGGGTTAACACTAAAACAATCAGCATTGAAATTAAATTATCTGACAGAAGAACAGTTTGATGAATGGGTTCGCCCAGAAGACATGGTTGGAAGCATGAAGTCATAAACTTTATGGCTTGCTAATATCATGTAATAAACTGAGGAAACACCCATATTGGTAACAATTGGGTGTTTTTTAACGTTCTATATATAAATTTAAACGTGGGATTAATAATTCTACTGGCTTAGCTTTTGGCCGGTTACGTAGTGGGATATTATCTACATGGTAATCGTGTAATTCACCAACTTTTATTTCGGCAACTGTTTTCTCTAGGGCAAAAACAAATAAGGGGGTAGAGCAAGCAAATTGGGTTTGTTTTTGTTGAGAACTATCCCAGACTCGCGCTATCGGCTGAACCTTTACAGGGCGTTGAGTTTTTAAAATCGCATCATGGGGTAACGAGTAGATCAATTGAATATCGCTTTCTATTTGTAATTGCCAATGTTCTTTAGGGATATGTAAAGGGCAGCGACCACTTTCTAAACTTGCTTGTAAACGGCTTAATACGGTTTCTTTGGTCACTTTATTGATGATTTTTTTATTGGCCCATCCAAAATTAATGGTATCAATATCGACTAGTGAGGTGAGGGTGCGATAGGTATTTAATGTTAATAACCCATGAAGGCTTTCTCTAATAAATTCAAAACGTTGAGTTTCATTTATTTGTGTAACGATTGTTTTTATCTGTACTTTTAATTCATTAATCTTTGATATTAACGCATTAAATTCCCGATATGTTTTTAATTCAGTTTGGATACAGATAACACCAGGTAGACGGATAGCCGATTTATTGCTAATTTCTTCAGATTTATTATGGATAAACAGTAGGTTAATTAACTTAATTGTTGCTTCAATAGCGCTATGACTAGTTAATTTTTGAACTGGAATATGGCTAATCTCGTTATTTTCTTCACCTTTGATTATATTAGGTAAAATAAACGTACTTGCTACAAATGGGACGAGTTGAGCTTGTTCTAATAATAAATGACTAAGTTGTTTTATTTCAATCTCTAAGTTATTGAAAGTGTCGATAAGTTTTTGTCTAGGGTTCATTTTTAGTTACAACATTCTGTTTGTGATAAATAAAATGTAGCATTAACAATCATTATTAGCAATTTTTTAGCCAGACTACGGGGGATTTTAGCGAAACTTAACGTTAACGGGCAGGGGAACTGGTAGCTTTTTCTCTTCATTGGTACTTCAGGATGAGTATTCACCCCTGTACCGATAGCAGTACCATCGATATCTTTTCGATATAAGGCTTTGGAATACGCCATTATCCTCGAATAAAATTCAGTAAATTATATATTAAATTGAAAGTGTTAATGTCTTAATTATGGAAATATTAAACATTATAAATGATGTAATACTCACTCAATTTTAAAAGGTAAGGTATGCTGACTATCCCACCGCTGATCCAACCGTTTGTTGACCTTTTTCAAAAAAATACAACTACACAAGCTAATTACCAATACCTTGGTACCATTCAATATATTCAAGATGCTTTACCCGAAAGGGCAACACCAAGTCATCTTCGTTGTGCTTTACAAGGGGAAGGCGTTTTATCTAGTTACAGTACTAATAATGAGAATAATTATTTATGTTCTGTGAATGCGCAAACCTGTGTGGTCGCAACGCTATACAATAAAAATAATCAGACTGGAGCCGTTATTCATTTTGACCATAATATAATAAGTTTGATAGACCAAGCAGTTACAGCAACTTTATCACAAATAGCTCCTCAGAATAATAGCGATGTTGTATCAACGCTTACGGGAGGAATTTGGCTTATGGGTGGGGATAACATTGGTGAGCCGGTAAAAAAGGTATTAAGCAATCATGGGGTAAATTCATCTTGGGAACAATGGGCGATTTCATCGTGTATACCACATAACTATGGGGTTGTATTGAACTTACAAGATGGAGGTATTAACGCTTTTGAACAACCAATTCACTCAGTTATGCAATTTATTAATCCGTTATTAGCAGAAGCTGAGCATGCTAATAATTTTAATAGTTATTTGAGACCAGAAGTACGTCGAGCCAAAGACTTTATGGAACGTTTTCGATTACCCGCAATAAGTGAAAGAGAAAGTGGATTAACATTTACTGAAGGTACAAGGAGTAGCAAGGTAACGGTGGATGATGTTAATAAATACCATTTCAATATACATAACATATAGTATTGAAATGGTTTTAGATATAAATATACAGTTTAGCCTATTACTCAATTTTTGTTATATGAAAAACATTAATCCAATGATAAATCAATAACTTGATAGAATGCCTTTGACGTATCGTCTATCGTCCAAACAGCAAGAACAACCTGATATCCTGTTTGTTCTTGAGGCAACACACAGTTGTGTTTGACTGTGTTATCGGGGGTTTCTATACGGTGAAATTCGCAAAAAGGGGTTAATTCAAATTGAGCACGAGATAAGGGAATATTGGGCTCCCAATCGGGTTTAGTCATAAAATATTCCCATTTGGTCGTTTTATGTTTTGCAGTTAAATACCATTCAAATTCTACATTACGGGTCTTCAGGGGAACAGTCTTCCATCGCTCCGTTGTTTGTACATCGAGCGGTGAAAACTGAGAAAGGCCAGCGCTAGCAATTTCACCATCAGCAGGGCCTTGTTGTGGGAAACCTTTTGGACCTTCTAGTGACTGAGGTTCATATTGAATTTGACCACAATTGGTGTTTACTTCTTTGCGACACAAATACGAACGGCTTTCTGGAGACTTTACATATCCGTGGGGGTAGGCCAAAAAACTGCAGAAAAAAAGGATAGGTACAAGTAGTAATTGTTGTTTCATAGAATTTCCTCGTCATTAATAGAATAACTATCATCACTAACAACGAGGAGGATCGAAATTTCAACCTTTATTAAATACTAAGATAATTAATCATAACATCCTAATTTCAAACGATAGGCGATGATAATACCGATAAGTAATATTCCAGCAATAAATAAAGCAACACCGTTCCATCCAAAATAAGTCCAAAATACTCCACCTAAGGTGCCTGCAATACTTGAACCGGCATAATAACTAAAAAGATACATCGATGATGCTTGGCCGCGAGCCCGTTTCGCTCTTCGCCCAACCCAACTGCTTGCAACTGAATGTGCTGCAAAAAAGCCTGCCGTTAATACCGTCATACCAGATAGGATCACCCAAATATTTGGGTGTAATGTTAACAATATACCCACTAACATCATACAAATTGCAGAGATTAGTACACTACCTAAACCATATTTTTGTGTGAGACTACCAGTTTTAGTTGCGCTATATGTTCCCGTTAAATAAATGACAGAAAGAAGGCCTACAGTGGATTGTGAGAAATAGTAGGGGGCGTCAAGCAAGCGGTAACCAATATAGTTGTACATTGTCACAAAACCACCCATCAGTACAAAGCCTTCTACAAAGAGCCAAGGCAAACCCCGGTCCCTAAAGTGTAGGTGTAAGTTTACCCATAAATTTTTAGGTTTTAATGAGCTTGCACGGAAATGTTGAGATGGAGGTAATAACCGCCAAAAGCCAATTGCAGCGATCAACGCTAATGTCCCTAAAAGAACAACAGCGACCCGCCATGAATAATAATCTGAAATTACCCCAGTCATTAACCGCCCACTCATACCGCCAATAGAGTTACCGCTAATGTATAACCCCATGGAGAGCGCAACATAACTCGGGTGAATTTCTTCACTTAAATAAGTCATTGCAACGGCTGCGACTCCGCTAAGTGATAGCCCAACCAATGCTCTAGCTATCAAAATACCATTCCAGCTTTGCATTACAGAGCTTAATAAGGTAAATAGCGCAGCACACATCAGTGCAATGACCATGACGTTTTTTCTACCAATGGCATCTGAAATTGGCCCTGTAATTAATAGACCTAGAGCCATTAAACCTGTACTGAGTGATAGCGACAAACTCGCAGTTGCAGGAGAAACATTAAAATCCTCAGACAACATTGGTAAGATAGGTTGAACAAAATATAACAGCGCGAATGTAGCGAACCCAACGGTAAAGAAAGATAAAGTGACACGTAAATATAGAGCATCATCTCTTTGAATATAATGCTTTTTAGGTTCGGTATGGGCAGGGGCGTCCGTTTTTTTCCCTTTGGCTGGTTGCTCAGAAGTCAGACTATTTGATGAATGTTCCATATGTATTCCTTGTCATACCAACTGGTTTGATTTCGATCAAAGAATAGAAATTTTTCAGTTTTTTGTCTAATATATTAATTATACACAATAATACTTTAAAGATATCAAATGAACTATGAGCATAGAACTTCGACACCTTAGATACTTTATTGCTGTCGCCGAGGAACTACACTTTGGCCGAGCAGCAGAGCGGTTGCATATGTCACAACCACCTTTAAGCCAACAAATACAAATACTTGAAGAAAAAATCCATGCGAAATTATTAGAAAGAAATAATCGTAACGTCGCATTAACACCTGCGGGAACGATGTTCTTGAAAGAAGCCTATCAAATTTTGGCTCAGGTTAATGCTGCGGCGACTAAAGCAGCGCGAATGGAAAAAGGCGAACTTGGCGAATTATCTATTGGGTTTACTTCCACCACACCCTTTATGCATAAGGTTACAATGAGTTTACGTCAGTATCGGGAGTCTTATCCTGAAGTTTCTATTCATATGCATCAGATGAATACTAAGCAGCAGATAGCTCCTTTAATTACTGGCCGTATCGATTTCGGTATTATGCGAAATACAGGGTTACCAGAGCAATTAGATTACAAATTATTATTCAAGGAACCTTTTATGGTGGCGGTTTATGAAGGACACCCATTGCTCGAATATGCTGATGTCGGCATTGATATAGAACAACTTGCTAATTACCCATTAGTTTTTTTCGAGCGCGATGTCGGGACTGCATTATACGATGAGATAAACCAGCTATTGACTTCTGCTGGTGTCGTACCAAAAATTTCTCAAGAAGCAGGTGAGGCAATGACTATTTTAGGCCTCGTCTCCGCAGGGATGGGGATTTCAATTATTACTGAGTCGTTTACACGTATGAAAGTTGATGGTGTGAAATATATAAAACTCGCTAATATTAATGCTTCATCTGAGGTTTGGTTAGTTTACAATACGCGTAGAACCTTACCTGCTGCGGCTAAAAAGTTAACCAACCTGTTAATGTCTAATATTGTTGGTGAATAAGTGTGATTAACATCACACTTATGCTGTATGCGAAATCATTAATATGCAGATTAAGGCATAATAACTAATTGCTTTATAAAGGATTTCAATTATTGCCATGGTGAATCAAACAGGTCATATTGACCAGATAAAACAATTAAATACGGGGATCGTATATCGAATAATTGATCAACATGGTCCTATTTCGCGTATTGCATTATCCAAACAATCACAACTTGCCCCAGCCAGTATCACTAAAATCACGCGTGAACTCATGGATGCTCATATAATAAAAGAGTTAGAGTTTCCTGTTCTCGGGTTGCGTGGTCGCCCAGCAGTAGGCTTAGTCGTTGAAAGTGAAGGGTGGCAGTTTTTAGCAATCCGCATACAAGACAAGAAAATCACTATTTCACTAAAGGAAATTAACGCTACAACATTAGCTCAAACAGAATATCCTTTTAAACCTATTAATAATGAACAATTTATAAATAAATTATCTGAATTAATTAGTCATTTTTTTGCTAGTCACCAGAGTATATTAGAAAGAGTTACAGCAATAAGCATTCTGTCTGATGGCGTCTTAGATCCTTATACCGGCGTTATCCATCACCATGCTCACTTTAATATTAACCAATTAGCTATTGGCGAATACTTAACTGAACATACAGGGCTACCTATTTATTTACATCCATCAGTGGATGCTTTGGCATTAAAAGATTATTTTTCCCATTTGGCAAAACGAAAAGCAAAAAACATTATTTATCTTCAACTACAAGATGTTGTCAATATTACAGTTCTAAACCATGGTATAACGTTAGATGCTAATACTCAGCGCCCCAATTTATTTGCTCATACCCAGTATAAAAAAACGCAAAACATCCCCTGTTATTGTGGAGGTGTTGGTTGCTTAGAAACACACACATCCCTACCTGCAATATTGCAACAAGCAAATAACTTACTCTGTAATTATTCTGACTCTTACTTACAACATAATATTATTTCTATTGATAGCATTTGTAGCGGCGTAAAATTAGGCGATACTCTTTGCATTCAACTTATCGACAATATTGCGCAATTATTGGCAAAACCATTAGCTTTAATGGTCAATGTACTCGGAACCGAATTAATCTTAATCAATTCGCCTATTAATCAAATCTCAGAATTATTTTTTGATAAACTTCATCATTACATCGACCAGCAGTCAATTCCTCTTTACTCATCAAAAATAACAATAGAAAAATCCACGTTAAGTGTTAGTGATAGTGAATCATCATTAATACAACGTGCTTTATATGATGGTTCGCTATTGATGCAGTTATTACAAGGTTAAATTAATTCGATAATCTTTACATTATCCCACACAAAATTGAGCTAACGCAAACTTATCACTTTCCCATTCCAATAAACTGAATCCATATCATTTTTGCAGCTTATTGCTGTGTAAGTCTGTCACTTCAGGATAGAAAAAGACCATGATCAATCTATTTATTACCGGGACAGATACAGATGTCGGGAAGACAGTATCGACGCTTGCCATATTGCAGGCACTAAATGGCCAGGGAATTAAAGCCGTCGGATATAAACCCATCGCGGATCAATGCATTGATACGCCAGAGGGGATAAGAAACAAAGATGCATTATTAATCCAAAGTGTATCTAAAGACCTTGTTTCCTATGATGAAGTCAATCCAGTGCGGATCAGCGATAATTATAGTCACGAAAACAGTATTGATTTCAATCAAATCAAACAAGGCTTAGAGCATTTACACAGCCAATGTGACATGGTTGTCATTGAAGGTAATGGAGGATGGCGATATCTTCTTGATGATAATACGTTTTATGCAGATTGGCTAAAAGGGCAACCAGTAGGTGTTATTCTTGTTGTAGGTATTCAACATGGCTGTGTTAACCATGCCTTGTTAACTGCGGAAGCGATTAGAGCTGACGGACTACCTTTGGTTGGTTGGATGGCAAATCGCATTAACCCTGGGCTCGCACATTACGCTCAAATCATTGAAAGATTACAACACCACATTAAGGCCCCACTAATTGGTGAGATACCCTATCTATTGCGCCCTGAAGAGAAAGAACTTGGGCATTATCTAGATGTGGAAAAACTTCAACAATTTATTGCTATACCCGCCTAACTCGCAAAATAAATAAAGGGCGCGTAAAAATATCGCGCCCTTTATTTTAGCCATTAGAAATCAATCAATGACGTGTATAAATAATTTTATACGAATCATTTTGGCAGTGCCCAACAACTTGCCCTTTAGATGAATCGACCTCATCATTAGGGACTGCGACTAAACTAAAATTGTCAGCAGGTACGCCGTTATTGATGATTTTCTGCTTGATCTCTTCAATTACGCTTTCACATGAAGCTTGTGCAAAAACCGGTGCTAGCGTTAATACTAATAATGGAACTAATAATTTCTTTTGCATTATACCTCCTTGGTAATCAATCCATAAAACAGCAAGCTAGAAATTATGGATTGATTGGACGGCCTGTACTGACATCAAGACAGCGCTTGGTGCTAGGTTCCCAATAAGCATTCAGATTAAGGCTTTTTTCACATTTATCTTTTGCATCAAAAGCGGCATCTATCTTATCAAATTCTTTTTCAGTACGAGTATTGACTTTATTACGTAGCATACGGGTATTATCCCATTGCTCTTTTTCCTGACGCGCTTGCTCTTTGTTAAGGGAATCATCACCTTTACCAACAGAAACACATGTGCTTCCGGCGGTACAGGATGTGGTTGCTTGTGCTGCCAAAGAGGATGTTACCCAAAATAAAGGGAGACAAAAACAAAACGCAGTTAAGCCAGTTTTCAAAGTTTTATGTGGGCTCATGTAAAAATTCCTTACTTGAGTAGGGGCAATAACCAAAGTATAGCCAAAAGTATATGATTGCGTCAGTATAGAATAGTACTAAAAATCAAAGTTGTTTATGTACGGTTAAACCTGCAAAGGTTTGGCATACTGGCATCAATTCAAGTGTATTCACATTCATATGTGCAGGTAATGTTGCCACCCAATAAACCGTTTCAGCGATATCTTCAGGCGTCAAGGCTTCTGCACCTTGGTACGTATTAGCGGCTTTATCATCATCACCTTTAAAACGAATATTGGAAAACTCTGTTCCACCCACTAAGCCTGGTTCTATATCAGTAACCCGGATCTTTTTGCCTTGAAGGTCAGCACGTAGACCTAAAGAAAATTGTTTTACGAAGGCTTTAGTTGCGCCGTATACATTACCGCCTTTATAAGGCCAGCTCGCAGCCGTTGAACCGATGTTAATGATATGACCATGATTATTAGCGACCATACCTTGTAGTACCTCATAAGTCATATTAACTAAACCTTTAGTATTGGTATTAATCATAATTTCCCAATCATCAGGGTTAGCATCAAAAGCAGGTTCTAAACCGAGCGCTAAACCAGCATTGTTAACTAGTACATCAATATTTTTGAGATGAGCAGGCAAACTTGCAACAGCTGATTGAATTGCTTTTCTATCTTGGACATCCAAAGTTAATGGGTAAAATTTTTCACCTAGTTCCTGATGTAGCGCTTCTAAACGTTCTGTTCTACGGCCCGTTCCAATAACGGTATAATTATGTTGAATAAATTTGCGAGCTATAGACTCACCAAAGCCCGATGAAGCACCTGTTACTAATATAATCATGAGAACCTCAAATTGTTATTGTTGTGTCAGCATGTAGCGATTTTAACGCTTTCTAATGTGAACTACAAAAGCTGTTATAATCCTAGGATATGTTTATCCTTAGGGTAACTTAATGTGTAACTAAATGGGATCTGAATCTCTTCATTCGGTTTTAGCCCAACATTCCAAGTTATTTTCCCTGTTTTTTTGTTGATCACAGCGTCTTTATTATCTACATCTGACACTTTTATATCACTGTCTTCACTAATAGGCAGTTGGTCATAAATAGTTAATTTAACAGGGGTTGGATGTATGTTTTTAGCTTTGATGAGATAACTCTCTTTTTGCTCTACCGTTGAACCAATGAAGCTTGGTTTTTTCTTCATTTTTTCATTGTTTTCACGTGAAATCTGAATATTTTTATCGATACCAAAAGGAACTTGTAAAGTATCAGTCAGTCGATTTGCATCGATTTTAACGTTTCCAATATACGTATTTCCATAGTAAATATTGGCATTTCCGTTCAATAAGTTTAGAGCTTGCCAATTTTCAATATCTGCTTGTAAGAAGACATCCTCTGCAAGTTTTGGTGTTGCAGTGTACTTATACTTAGCCGCAATATCTTCTTGTTTAATCGTCAATGAACTTGGCTTGGATGTACTTTTCAGTGTGAAAGGAAGGGTGATTTGATAGTTTAGGCTAATACCGTTATTTGCGGTGGTCACAAAATCAGCAATACCTGACCCAACCTTTTTTTTGCTAGCAGTCATACTTTCTTCATACATAGCAACAGGTGCAGCTGGCATTGGTTTCATACGGACTTGACGTTCCAACTGTTTATTTTCATCATAAATTGACAGACGCCAAGGCTGTAAATCAAAAGGGGTGATATTCTTTGATGGATTAATGGTCGATAAGGTTAGGTCAATATTTTCCCAATCAATACCTGTATTTTGAATGACATCCGCTTTATAAGTTAAAACTATAGGTGATTCTGTGTTCTCACTGCGTATATCATAGCTAGGTGACCAAGCGGCATCCTGTGTTAAATAAGAAAGCTGTAGTTTTGCTGTTGTGGCTTCAGGTGCGTCTATCGACATAACAACCTGTGTTTGTTTGGCAAGGGAAGCCGGCATATTTTGGTCAATTTGAGCTTGTAGCAGTGCTGATTTTTCTTCAAGCTCATCGATAGTGAGTTGATATTTTTGTTGTTCTTGTAAAATTTTCGTCATTTGCTGACGTATAAAGTCTAGCTTTTGGGATGATTGCTCTAAAGATTGAGCATTATTTTCCCCAAAAAAGCGTTGGTCTTTCAATAAGCTTAATTGTTCTTCTCCGACTTTAATCGCAATAATAGCATCTTCTATTTGCTGCATTAATTGTTTCTGTTGAGTTTGAAGTGCCTTGATATTTTCGGGATAAACAACTTCAGTAGGGACAGTTTGAATATTAACAGAACGAATTATTACATTTTTATCATTTAGGTTAACTGATAACGTACGTGGGTCAACGTTATGGGCTATATTCGTTAAAATTACCTTATTTTGCCCCTTATTAAGTGACAGCGTCACATCATTATCTAATTCAGCCCCGTGTAGAAATACAGTGGCATGATTTAATTTAACTGGTTGATTTAAATTGTTTTTAGCTTCAGCAAACGCATATTGAGACGTAAAAAGTGCCGTCAATATCAAACTACTTGCCAGTCGAGTAGATACGGTCATATGTGAACTCCAATAATGATAAAGTTATTACACACGAAATTATGTAACCATCCTATTTAACTGATCTTTTCAGCGATAGCAGATAAAACCGAAAAGTTGATTATAAAAATTAAGTTATTAAACCTAAAAATATCCATAAACAGAAAATAGCTAAAGGAAAATAAAAAAGATTAAGGTAAATATTGAAAGATGTTTTTTCCTTTTGTGGAAAAATAATACATCAAATCTTTTTAAATTGAGAATAGGTGTATTTTATGAATATAGCCCCGACTAGCTCCACATTTTATTACAAAGCTGATCACAATGATGCCACTACAGTTATAAAGACGCTAAATAGTGAATTATTAAAAATTGAAAAGGAGCTTTACAATCAATACGAGCCTAGCCCCGAAAGAAAAAATGAACTGAACAGTAAGGCATTTGAAAATATCAATATAATAGAAGATATCTTAAAGAATAAGGAAGAGATAAATATCACATCAATCAAAAGGTTACAAGAATTAAACGTTATGTATGGTATGGCAGCAATGAAAAGTGGAGATACGGAGTGGGAGAGCTTTGGGTTATCCAAAGAGGTTTTTGAAAATAATGAGAAATTCTTTAACTCTACAGATTGTTTACTTAGTACCAGTGAACAATTAAAACAAAAGATAGATATAGAAAAAAGACTTACGTACTGGAATACCTGTCAATATAATTTTGCTTATAACATTGTTTATGAAGGAATGTCTGCACCAAGTGATCTAACACAGAATGATTTTCATCATCATTTTGAACAATGTAGCCGAAGTAATATTTCTAACGATATTGCAATCGCAGCAGCAAATGCAAAGTGTGCAGAAAATTTATGTAAATCCTCATTAACTGAGCAACAGAAATCATCTGATATATTAATGAATACAACATTAAGACTCAATAAGTTCTATCATGATTATATAAATACGCCTTCCGCTGATTTAAATGATGACATAAGGTCTGATGCATTTTTTTTAGTCAAAAACTTGTCAGTTCACTTACCTTTTGAAATAAAAGAAAAATTTGGTATTAATTAAATAGTATTAAGGAAGAAGAAATGCTCAGTTCTAGGCTTTATTCAGTAAAGGATACCAGTAGTCAATATGGTATTAATCTTGAAGAAAATACCAAATATTCATCATTAAAACATATTCTAGAAAACATAAAAAACATATCAAATAACAATGTAGAAATGAGCACTAGTGGGCCATCAGGGCATTCAATAATCTATACAAATGGTGAGATAAAGCAACCTGCAGCAAATGGTCATTTAATACTTAATCCAAGTGGGATTGACCTACGAGTTATCCCTGGGAAAATTAAAAACGTTAATTACGAAAAAATTAGTGATAATAGATATAAAGCTAATTTAATGTCTCATGATGGAAATAAAGTATTGTCATTAAGTTTTTATTCAAAAGAAGATTTAAACATAAGCTCAAGTGAAATCTCCTCTCTAAAATCAACAATGAAAACAATAAATAAAAGTAATGATATTGAAAACTTATGGAGAAACATGGCTGATGTACACCATTTTTATCCAATGTTACAACAACTTGGAATAAGCAAGCTTGAAGCATTCCAAAAAGTACCAAATGACTTGGCAAGAAAAGTAAGTACAGAAAGTTTATTGACAACTTTAAATAAGATACATAACGACAATAAAAAAATGATGATTTTTGTGGGTAATGATTCTGCAATCCAGATCTATACAGGCCCAATAGATAAAATTACTGAAATAATGAATGGCAAAAAAATAGTCATCCACGGTACAACTGAAGAAGGAGGGAAATCAGTAATAAGAATAGCAAAAGATGAGGTTGGGGAAGCTTGGGTTGTTAATAAAAACTCTCGTGATGGATTTATTACAAGCCTAGAGTTATTTAATAAAAATGAAGAGCATATAGCCCAATTTTATGGAGTTAGGAGAGAAGGGCAAAAGCAAGATGAATACTGGGGGGATTTAATGAGGAAATTACCGAATCACTAACTCATTGATCATTATTAATAGAATTATAAAATAGAAAAATGGTGGATAATCAAATGATAAATAACATTTTTGATATTAAAACATTTTCATCACATCAAGGTACAGATGCAGAATCTGCACTCTCGGAGCACGAACCAAACATACACCAAAAAATTAACCATATCAGCAATCTCCCACTTGAGCTAAAACAAAATATTGCATTTAGGCTTGATGCTTCAAGTTATGAAAACTTTCGCAATGCATCAAAGGAAATGACAGATGATTTACCGTCTTTTCGTTATATGCTTGCGAGTTTAAAAAATAACAACTGTACTGGCCAATTAAGAGAAGATTATAAATCAGTGCTCTATGGTAACCTTAATCAGCGCTATGACGACCAATTAGATGGTATATGGACCGGGTAGTGATAATATTAGCAATAGAAGGCTAAACGTCAAAACCTCAAACTAAGATTGAAATATCCTATTTTAAGCATGTAGTATTAGAAGAACATTAAGAAAGCCTTTATGGAGAATTCATGCTAACAGTTTGGGGTCGTAAAACTTCATCTAACGTCCAAGCACTAATGTGGTGTATTGGTGAGTTAGAATTACCTTATAAGAGGCTTGATTTTGGGCATCGCTATGGCGGTACTGATACTGACGAATTTTACCGCTTAAATCCTAATCGTACTGTTCCTGTTATTCAGGATGGTTGCAACCCTCCATTATGGGAAACTGGGGCAATACTTAGGTATCTTGCTAACCGATATGCAAAAGGGAATTTTTGGCCTGATGAAATATTAGCAAGAACCGAGGTTGATCGCTGGATGGAATGGTCAAAGTTGAATGTAGCATTGGCATTTACGGCGCCTATCTTTTGGCAAGTAGCACGCACTCCAAAGGAATCCCAAGATATTAATTCCATCAAACTTGCTATCGACAAATTTGAAAATAATTTAATGATTGCAGAAGAGATATTAGCATCCAGAAACTACTTGGCCAGTGATGATTTTTCACTGGCTGACATCCAATTCGGGCATGTGTTGTATCGTTATTATGATATTGATATAAAAAGAAAATCGCTTCCTTACATTGAGGCTTACTATAAGCGTCTTCTTGATAGGCCTGCATATCGCGAGCATGTTGCTATTTCGTATGATGAACTCCGGCCAGCAAAACCTTAATCTTAGATGTATAAATAGCACTTTATGTGACGCTGTCACTTATTCATCGATAAAATGATGGGTATATCTACAGCTTAAAGAATCAACACCATAGTGTTGATTTAGTTTTGTTCGTATTAAATATGCAGCGGGCATTTAACTACATAGGTTATTTTTTATGAAAATATATACTTTTCCTAGAAGTCGTTCTCTGAGGGTTTTATGGACATTAGAAGAACTTGGTGTTGACTATGAAACAGTTAGAGTTGATATGTTCAGCGATAAACCTAAAGTTAAATCACCTCATTCACGAGGTAAGGTTCCGTTAATGGTAGATGGGGATGTTTCAATAGAAGAGACATTTGCGATATGTCATTATTTGTGTAATAAACACCCAAAGGAAACGTTCTATCCATCTGATATAAAAGAACAATCAGTTATTTATTCTTATATAAGCTTTGCTTTAACAGATTTAGAATCTCCTATCTGGAATCTACTAAAGCAACTTGTTTTTATTCCTGAAGAGAAGCGTTCTTTATCGTTAGTTGATTACTTTAAAATAGAATCTGAAAATGTAACAAGGCAATTTAAGCTTGATAAAGATAACGAGTGGGTCGCTGGTGACAACTTCACTTTAGCTGATATTTTTCTATCTCATACGCTTTTGTGGGCTAGGTTATGCCATGTTAACCTCAGTCCTATAGTTAATGATTACATTGATAGGGCTATTAGCCGGCGGTCATACATACAAGCCCAGGAAAAAAATAATTTATAAAACAACAAACAATAACATTTTGATTAACAGGAAAAATCACACCAATGAAAGCCATATCTATAGTTTTTCCAGCAGGTAAAAATATTGCGTTAGGAATAAAAACGTTAGAAATAAGAAAATGGGCACCAAACATCGATTGTAATGAAGACTTACTAATTGTTGAAAATCACCATTATCTTTTAAAAGATGGCGATGAAGAAATGGGGAAAGCAGTCGCAATTGTTAAAGTGAAAAATGTGAGGCCATTCGTTGAAAGTGATATTGATGCAGCCTGTGCATCTTACTATGAAGCAGGTTGGCTAGCTTGGGAACTAACTGATATCCGAGCTATTGAAACGCCAGTAAAAATGATAGCAAAACGTAAGATTTATGAAGTTGAGTTGAGCTAAGATTCAATCCTTACGATTAACCAATTCAGCGATAAAAAAGCCAACATGATTAACCAGCCAAAACGCTGGATTTCTTCATTTCATACTTGGGTTCGCATAATACATATTATGTTAAATAGGATATTGAATTAAGAATCGGTCTTGATAGATCAAGCATTGTTAGTTCCCTATTGACTTAGAGCCGTGTTCAGCTTATTTATATGCGCTCAATGATAACCTAACCTATAACTTCGGATATGCCGTAATGAGTGAATTTAAATCGAAATCCCCTTTACATGGAGTTACACTAGAAATGCAAGTTAATGCATTGGTTGACAGATACGGTTGGAACCAACTTGGGCGTACTATAAAAATAAACTGCTTTAACAAAGATCCAAGTATTAAATCCAGCTTAAAGTTTCTGCGCCGAACACCTTGGGCAAGAACTCAAGTCGAATTACTCTATTTGGATATGATAGAAAATAATTCGATTGATAATACTGACTTAGGTTCTGATGACCCTTGGTGTAATTCACGACATTAAAAATAAACTGTAATTAACTGGCTACTGAAACTTAAGCTGTTTTATTTCTTAGCTTATAAGTAAGAGCCATCTCAATGCATATGGCCAATTCTTTTATTGGCAGCGCTTCATTGATATCTAAGATAATTGCTCGGTTCTTTGAGTAATTAAGTTCAGGAAAAAGCGTTCTAAATGAATCAATTAAGGTGGTTTGACAGTGAACAAAAAGAGCAACGGAGCTCTGATTGAACCGGCCTATTCGTATCGTTGTTCCTGAGCCCGTTTCAATTGTTTGATAACTTGGTTGCCCCCATTTCAGAGTCTCAGTGATTGTTCCTACTTTTTTATTTTCTGCTGCTGTTCTAAAAATCAGCTCTCTAATCATTAATAACACTTTTTGGTATTGAATAGGATAACTGCCAAATACCAAATTCACTCTATCATCCGAAATGGTTTTCATATAACTACCGCTAATTTATTTTAAGACATCCTTGTCATACCTATGTACTTTAATCTTCCTAGCTGATTATTTACATAATATATTCGTTACATTCTGCCCTGTTGTATACTAAATTCAATCAAAGATTCGAGCACACTTTGTTGTCCAGTTGGTAAGACTGGTAATAATGTTTCCCTTCTTTTTTCTTTGTCGTATAGCGATTCTATTAGCCATCCAACTAGATAAAGGGCGGAAAGGCAACCACCTGCTGTAGCTACCCTTCCATGACATACAAGAGGTTGCCCTACTGGCTCAAGTTGTGATGCTAATAATGCATTCCTAGCATCTGGATGAGTGGTGGCTCTTCGTTCAGGTAATAGGTTTAATGCATTAAGAATTAAAGTGCCTGCACAAATAGAACCGATATACTGTTTTTCAGGGTTTAATTTAAATTCGGATAAAAAATCTGCATTTTCAATCGCCTTTGGTACGCCATTTTTACCACTACTAAATAATACCGCATCAGCTGAATTCGCTTCAGATAATGCCCCTTGAACATGTATGTTTAAGCCATGTGCTGATCGTAAGCTTGATTTGTTCCCTAATATTTTGACTTGCCAATCTATATGGTTACGGCCAAGAATATCCCACATAAAAAAAAGGTCTATATCCGTAAAATCATCAAATGCAACAATCACAATTTTTTTCATAAATTTATTCCTTTTAGCGGAAATACAAATTAAGCTTTAACGTATCAGAACTTGAATCACCATACACAGACTGTATTGAAAATGAAAAAATTAACGAGAACATCTTGGATTAACGCAGGTTTTAATATTTTGGATAATGAAGGATATACACGTTGTTCTGTTGAGAGAGTTGCTAGGAAACTAGATGTTACCCGAGGCTCCTTTTATCATCATTTTAATGACCGTGAAGATTTTATCCGTTCAATGCTTTCTTGTTGGGTTGTTGAATATACTGATAAAATATTAAATGAACTAGAACAAGAAACGAGTATCAATAAGGTGCTTACAGAGTATATTAATTTCACATCAAGAAAAAAAACAGCAAGAGAAATTTCCATCAGAGCTTGGGCATTACATGACCCTATCGTTGCAGAGTATCAAACGATTGTTGATGAGAAGCGTTTAAATTTTGTTATTAATAAATTAGGAAGCCTACCTATTCCGGCTCAACATGCTCAAACAATTGGTAAATTAGTACATCTTAGTTTAATTGGTGGCACCATATCTGGAGAGAGGTTAAATAATCTAAACTTCAATAAATTAATTTTAAATGGCGTAAAACTTAAAAAATTTTTATTTTAAATAACCCGTTGTTAATGGCATTTACTACCCCTCCTACTCCACCTATCTACAGATAAATGTTGATTAAAACCATAGAACTCTATTGATATTATTGAATTATTCGATTTTCGAATGTCATCACACTGATTTATTTGATTTTATAATCAAGTTCAGTAAGTTAAGTTCAATAGCATGATATCACTCTGAATATTAAAAATATTGCTGACTATTTTTAAGATCTAAAAATACCGGCAAGTGAATGAATTTCAGTATATGAAAAAATATTATAAGCAATAAAGAGGAATATATGGGAGTAGACAAACTAAAATCATTAGTTATCACTGGTGCTTTTGTTTTACTTTGGGGCAGTGCTGCAATTTTTACTAAGCTAGGAATCGATAATGCTTCTTCTATGATTTTATTAGTATTTAGATTTAGTATCGCACTAATTGTCATTTTGATATTTTGCAGATATAAACAACAATATTTACCTGAAAAAGGAATGATATTACAAACGGCATTGGTAGGAATTATTTTAATCGGTGGCTACTCTATTTGTTATTTTTTATCAATGGAAAATGGTGTTACTCCTGGTCTTATCGCCACTATTATGGGAGTACAACCAATACTTTCACTCTGTATTACAGAACGAAAAATTTATGGCTACAGGTTAGTTGGGTTAATTATGGCGTTATCCGGCCTAATTGTGCTTGTATGGCATAGTTTAATAACTTCCCAGTTACCTATTATGGGCATTGTACTTTCGCTAATGGCACTGTTATTTATGACTATCGGAGCTATTTCACAGCAAAAAATTAAGCAATCTCCATATAGAGTGTTACCGATTCAATACGCTGTCAGTTTGGTACTATGTTTGTTATTCATTCCAATGCAAACTGTACATTTTAATTTTAACTTGAATTTTCTGATATCCATCCTATTTCTAGGTATATTTATTTCCGTTATCGCTCAAATATTACTTTATTATTTATTAAGTAAGGGGAATGTAGTGAATGTAACTAGCTTATTTTATTTTGTTCCGATTGTTACGTCATTGCTTGACTATTGTATTCTTGGGAATAAACCTTCATTATTTGGCATCTTTGGCATGGCTGCAATTATACTGGGGATTATATTGGTTTTCTATAAGCCTAAAAAGGGGGCCCTTAGCCATGTTAGCAGTTAGTTAAAAAAGTAGTAAAACATAAAAAATGGAGGCTCCCTTTAACTAACCAAGTATACGTGTTTTATCTTTCAAACTCATTTAGCTACTCTTAGAGTTTGGATTAGGAGATTATAGAGGCTATCAACAGCTTGATCTCCAAGAGACTGATTACTTCTATATGCTGCGACACCCATTGGTTCCAAAGGCCCTAACCCATGCAATGCGCCTAATATTTCCAGATTGGGGGGAACACTACATTGAGTCAGTACAGCAACGGCCAGCCCACTTTCAACAGCAGCAACCTGCCCTGGCAAGCTCGAACTATTATAAACAATTTTATATCTACGCCCCTGTAATGAGAGCGCATTGATGGCGCTTCGTTTTGCCAAGCTGGTGTGCTCATATACCGCGATCGGTAATGGGTCACGTCGCCAAATTTCAAATTGTGAAGAACCGACCCATACCATAGGCTCATAAAATAATAATGCTCCCTGAGTATTATTTTCTCTTGAGACTAAAGCTAAGTCTATTTCACCCTTTTCTACCTTTGGTATCAATGAGGTAGATTGCTCACAGTTAAGCTCTATTTCAACGGAGCTATGGTATGCGGCAAAACGTTTTAATACAGGGGTCAGATATTTTTCAGCATAATCATCTGGAACACCAAGTCTGATTCGCCCTTCTAGCTCACCACCATGAAATGCAATAATAGCTTCATTATGTATATCCAGTATCCGCCTTGCATAACCCAATAATTTTTGACCTTCGTAGGTTAATTGATGTTGCCGAGGATTACGTACTAACAATTGACAACCGAGTGATGACTCAAGCTTTTTTAGTTGCATACTGACTGCAGATTGTGAGCGATGAATCTCCAAAGCAGCAGCAGAGACAGACCCTGTATTTACTACAGCGACAAAACATTTTAACCAGTCAATTTGTAAGTCTGTATATTTCATAACCAATCCATTCGTAAATCGAATTTATAAATTTCGAATTATTCATTTTAATAAAAAAACCATAGACGATATTATTCTTATCGAAGATGAAATTACATTATAAGGTCATATATGGATAACTCAAAACGACAATATTATAAAAAACACTTAGAACAAATTACTTCTTTTCAAACGAGTAATCCAAATGAAAACCCATGGGTACTAGGAAAACCCAAAACAGAAATAATTGATGTGGTTGATTATGACCCAAACTGGCAGGCGCAATTTAAACAGATTAAACAAAATATACAAAATAAGTTAGGTCATAAGGCGCTTGCTATCGAGCATGTGGGCTCTACCGCAGTCTCAGATCTATCAGCAAAGCCAGTAATTGACATTGATTTAATTGTCAAAAATCCGGAACAAGAACTTAATTATGCTCCTATATTAGAAGAGTTTGGTTTTTTACTAACTGTAAGAGAACCTTCGTGGTACCAACATCGCATGTTTCGCCTTGAACAACCAAGAGTTAATTTACATGTATTCGGGCCTGACTGCCCTGAGCACCTACGTCATATCTTATTTAGAGATTGGTTACGTACACATGCCGATGATAGAAGATTATACGAAGAGGCGAAAAAAATGGCCTCGGTTAAAGTAACCAATGTACAGGTATACAACCAAAATAAAGAAAACGTAATTAAAGAAATATACGACAAGATTATTAAAATAATAAGTGAATAAGCAGAACAATATAATGAAAAAAATTATACTCATTAAATCATCGGTTATGGGAATGCAATCCCATACTAAACGTATGCTTGATTCTTTTGAGCACTCATGGACTGAAAATCATAAGAATACCACCATTATTCAACGAGATTTAATAGCATCTCCTCTACCAATTATGGATGAAGATATTTTTTCTGCGTACTATTCGGTACCAGAGCAGCAACAAAGTGAAAAACAAAAAGAAGCTCTAGCTATATCAGATAAGCTTATTGAAGAACTTAAAATTTCGGAACTAATCGTAATCGCAGCTCCGATGTATAATTTATCAATTCCTAGTCAACTAAAAAACTACTTTGACCTTATTATCAGAGCAGGTTTAACGTTTAATTATGTAAATAACGAACGCATTGGTTTACTTAAAAATAAGAAAGCTTTAATTTTAACAAGTCAAGGTGGATTAAAAAATGCTAATAAATCTGATTGTTTTGTTGATTATCTAAGGGATATACTCAGTTTTGTTGGAATTGAGCACACCACTTTTATTGGTGTTGAAGGTATTGCTATGGACACAAGCCGTATTGAGTTAGAGCATATTAATGCTGAAACTCAAATGAAAAATTTCATTAACAATTACTAAATAGCTAGTCTTGAGTAAGAAGAACTGTGCTTAATGGTATAAAATGAGATATAAATAACACTAAAAAATCATAATTAACTTAATTAAATTAGAGTCTATTTTTCATAACTCATGAATAAACCTTACGTAAAAACTTTTATTTACCTTAAGGTTGTTAAAGAAAAATACTCTAATTTAAATTTAGGCCACTTTCTATTTATATGTTTTTGCAAAAAAACTGAGGTATTGTTGGTGTATACATAATGTAACCATTCCCCCCATTTGGTTTTACATTTATATTAAACCAACCACCTTTTTCTCTTGTATAACTATACATATATTTATTAGCTAGGCTTTCAAATAGTTATATCTAACCTGTGCATAGCAATTAAGCTCTGGGATATTATTATAATTTCCTCTGTAATATAAAAAACTGGGGTTAAGAAAAAACAAGTGGTTGGTAAAATTCACCTCAAACACCATATGCTTACTATAATACAAAAAATTTAATAATGTTTTTATAATAAAACGGCCAGCATAATGCGGCCGCTTTATTTATCGGTGATATAATATAAAAAGATATTTAGCTAATTAATTGATAAAATCTTCTCTCATAGGAACAAAGATATCTAATATCTCACCATCCAATAAACATTCACATTGGTGTTCTTCATTTGAAGGTATATATATAACATCACCACAGCTTACTGTTTTAACTATTGCCCCTACGCGATAGTTAAAGGAGCCAGATAAAATATAACTCATTTGCTCATGTTGATGTTGGTGTAACTCACCTAATGTTCCTGTTGTTAAGGATATTTTTGCTATCATCATATTTTTACTACCTAAAAATATTTTCCTTAACGTACCCGGAGCAATATTTTTCGCCATGATGTCTTTATCAAAAATAAACATGTTTTATATATCCAAATAATAATTATAATTTAGAGTTAATTAGTTTGTTCGATTTCATGATCTGCTGGCACAATTGGCTTAATATCTCTTAACATAACCAAATAGACTAAAGCACCGATAGCGCAAGCAATCCCTGATACGATTAATGCCCAAATAAATGACCCTGTAGCAGCAATAATATAACCCGTTACGATAGGCCCTAATATTCCACCACAATTTGATACCGCACTTTGCATTCCACCGAGTACCGAAGTCATATTACGAGGTGCAACATCCCCTGGTAGTGACCAAATCGCGGATGCAGCAAATGCAAGGGCTGCATAAGATAAACATAATAATGCCATCATCAGTGTTGTAGACTCTACGAGACCGGAGAATGCAATACTGGTTGCAATTAACATTCCGCCGACAATAGGTATTTTACGTGCAAGACTGACGTTATTATATTTAATAAATAAATAATCTGTTGTCCACCCACCTAACCATTGCCCAGCGATACCACAAAGAGGTGGCAACATCGCGGCAAAGCCCATTTCTTCTAAACTCATTCCCCTTTCCATCATTAAATAAGCAGGGAACCATGTAATAAAGAAATAAATGGCATAGTCCAACATAAAAAACCCAATACACATTGCTTGTACATTGCGATAGCGGATTAAGTGGTACCATTTCATTGGCTGAATATTATCAATGCCTTCTTTTTTTACCTGACCTTCGCGAATATAAGCAAGTTCTTCAGGGCTAATCTTAGGATGTTGTTCTGGGTCGTGATAAACTTTAAGCCAAGCAAATACCCAAAGTACACCAAGCGCACCACAAATAATAAATGCAGCTTCCCAGCCCCATTTTGCAATGATCCAAACAACTAACGGCATGGCAAAAGCTGTTCCGAATTTTGAACCACTATCGAATAATGCTGTAATGCGGCCACGTTCTCTGTCTGGAAACCATTTTGCCGCAATACCGCTATTACATGGGTAAGCCCCTGCTTCCCCCATCCCCATTAAAATACGAGTAGAAATAAAACTCAGCGGTGTTTTTGCTAACGCAGTTGCAGCTGTAGCTAGAGACCACCACAAGACTGACCCTGCTAACGTTTTTCTTTGGCCATATTTATCTGCAATAAACCCCGCAGGTATTTGGCAAAGTGCATAGCTAAGAAAGAATGCAGACATAATCCAGCCCATCATTTCAGGCGAAATCTGTAACTCTTCTGAAATAGTTGGCGCAGCTGCCGACATTACTGTTCTGTCTAGATAATTAATGACAATAGCAAGAGTCATTAATATCGCTATCGAAAATCTGACTTTAGTACCCTTATTCTTATATGCCATAATAACCAAACCTTTTTAAAAGAATGGAAAGCCAGGCAAATATTATGACTACCTGGCTTATAATATAAGTTATTTAAATAAACGTTCTGGATTTATTGTAAACTTAGCTAATTTATCTACATCAAGCTCAATACCAAGCCCTGGTTTATTCGGAATAGTGAGATACCCCTCCTCGTCAACTTTAAATGGAGTTTTAACAATGCCATCGATATATTGGCTACCGCCAATAAACTCAACAAAATCAACTTGAGGGAAAGCGGCCGCCATTTGCAGGTCGGCAGCCAGCCCCATCGCTGTATTCCATCCATGCCCAACATATTTAACGCCAAATTCATCGGCTAACCATGCAATCCGGCGCTGCTCAGAAATACCGCCAACTTTTGTCACATCGGGTTGTACAATGTCAAAAGCGCCTTGGGATAACCAAGGTAAAAATGCTTGGCGACGAGTTAGCACTTCACCACCGGCTATTGGTACTGGGCTTTCTTTACGTAACACTTTAAAATCTTCGATATCATCAGGTCGCAAGGCTTCCTCAAACCAACCCACTTGATATTCAGCTAACATATGAGCTGTTTGAATAGCCCATTTCAACCCATTTGGCCAATAAGCATCACTTGCTCCTGCATCAATAAATAGCTGGGAATCTTGCCCTGCCGCATCCCTTGCAGACTCTACTATTGCACGGTCTAATTGATGATCATTACGACGACCAAATGGACCCCAACCAATTTTAAATGCCTTAAATCCAAGTGCTTTATACTCAGAAATAACCTGATGCATGGTCTCTGGCTCTTCCATAAGCAAAGAGCAGTATGGTTGTACCTTGGTACGGTAGTTCCCGCCTAACAATGTGCTTACAGGTAGCCCAGTTGCTTTCCCTAAAATATCCCATAGGGCAATATCAATCCCACTGATGGTGTGCGTTAATGTTCCCCCACGCCCCATCCAAAAAGTATTTTGTCTTAATTTTTCAGAGACACGCTCTGGTTGCAGTGCGCTTTCACCAATACATAATGATGCCAAAATGGGAATGGCTGCCTCTACAAGTCGTCCATCGGTAAACACGCTGCCGTACCCTGTAATACCTGCGTCCGTATGTATTGCCACAATGGCATGAATAGGATCTTCAGGTTTTATTTCATTCGACCACCCCCCTTTAGGGCTCTCGCCAAATAATGGCACAGCAACAATTTCGGTAATTTTTATATCTTCCAACAGATTTAACATGGTTTTTCCTTCTTTAAGCAGAACTGATTTTCAATGCATTAAACATGATTGTATAATTGTATACAATATTCAATAGAGTGAATTGTGATCTAAATCTGGTTTGTAAACCCACCAGCACATAGGTAATTTTTTGTTTTTTAGTGGTCTATTATTTGATGATGTGGTAATTTTGTTGGATAGGATTTAACATAAAGAAGATAATTAATCTTTTGATTAATAAAAATTTTATAGGCTTTCACTATGATTGACGAAAACAAAAATCGCCCTTTTGATACGCCTTCAAAAGACGATTATTGGCAACCGATTAAAGCAAGAACACTAACCGATGATGTTGTAGATAAAATTGTTGAGGCAGCAACTCGAGGTTATATTCTCCCCGGCGATCGAATTGTCGAAAAAGAAATCGCAGAAAAAATGAATGTTAGCCGGGTCCCTGTAAGGGAAGCTCTACGCATTCTCGAAAGCCAATGCATCGTTATCAATGAACCATTTAAAGGCATTCGCATGGCTCCAGTTTCTGAGGAACGCCTTGATGAACTTATTGAAGTTCGTGTTTTACTCGAATTACACGTCATAAGAAAATTCATTACTGGGAAAAAGCATCTCGATAATCAATGCATTGAAAAACTAAAAGAGTGCATTGATAAAATGACAATGGCGGCAAAATTAGAAGATAGTTATTTATTTTCCCTTAGTGATGTCAATTTTCACCGTACTCTTTGTGAATTGAGTGGCAATAAAACACTCACCTCGTTATGGGAAAACGTATCAAAACAATTAACGATTATCATTGGAATATCAACTTTTACTAAACCAATGGAAGAAATCATCCAGGAACATAAAGTCTTGCTGGATAAAATATGTGCGGGTGATTTGCCTGTTTTAGAAAAAGAAATCAAAGAACATATTCGTAACCAAAACAAAAAGATTAACTTTAATTTGGCCGTTGATAAAAAAAGAGATAAATAATTTTAATAAAAATATATTAGAATATTTTTTTAATCCAAATATAGGGTTATAAATTACCATCTTTTTAAACAATGTAGGCAATAAGTTAACTTGCCTACATTGAATGCTGCCATATATACGATCCCAAAGGCGGTAAATTAATTATAAGTGAAATAAATTTCAAATTTTAAGCCGTAAAACCACCGTCCAATACAAGGGTTTGCCCTGTAAGGTATTGGCTATTATCACTGATTAAAAACTCAACCGCTTTAGCCACTTCGTCTGGTTGACCAAGGCGACGTAATGGAATGTTCTTTAGGATTGCTTTCAGTTTTGCATCAGGGATCGCGTTAGTCATATCACTTTCAATCAAACCTGGTGCTACACAATTTACCCGGACCCCAAACCGGCCTACCTCATGTGCTAAAGAACGCGCAATACCAAACATTGCGGCCTTACTAGCCGCATAAGCCGTTTGCCCGATATTACCTTTTAGCCCAGTCACAGAAGACATCAACACAATAGAGCCATGCCCATCAAGTAACATGGCAGGAACAAGGTGCCGGTTCCAGTTAATGATTGAAATAAGGTTATTATCCATAACATCTTGCCAAATAGCGGCATCTTGATGAATATGAAGAGCATCCTTAGTAATACCAGCATTATGAATGATGGCGCTTGGAGGGCCTAGTGACTCAAGTAACATTAGCGCAAGTTCTTGAACTTGTTGTTCATTTTTCCCATCGCAGGCGTAACCTTTAACCCATAAATCTGAAGGGTTATTCTCTACGATGTTCAACGTCTCAGCCAAGCCTTCTTCACTTCGGCCTGTAAATACAATATTCCAATTTTTATGTAACTCTATTACGAGTGATTGGCCTATCCCACGGCTACCACCTGTAATTAAAATCCATTTAGTAGACATATTATGAGCTAGACTCCTTGCTAATATACTCAATTAATTCCTTGATGGTCATCGTTGAATTTTCGATGAAAAAATCGGCAGTGAGTGCAACGTTATATTCACGTTTAACTAAAACCATCAACTCAACATAATCTAAACTATCAAATTTAATTTGATCGAGTGTTTGGTTAGCGTCAATGTCTTCATCTAAATCTTTTGCATCACAGATCATTTCATTAATTTTAAGATAAATTGTTTGATAATCACTCATTAGTCATCCCTTCATTTAAGTTATTGGTTGAACTTATTTTCAATGTAATCGTACTCGTTATAAATTTACGTTGGTATTCAGCCACCAGCGATAGACAAACCAACAGACCAGAATCAATAGTCCCTGTTACAATCGCTGGCTGAATATCAATATTAAGAGCCACAGTCTTGTCTTCCAGCATTTGTGGTTGTAAAAGCGTAGGATCAAACCGCAGCTCTTGGTGTGTTTGCACAACGAAGTAATCAGAAAAAAGGGTTTTAAATGTGGTGTCTTTAGGTAACCAAACCGCAATATTCTCCTGTTGAAAAAGTGTTTGGTCCTCAATAAGGTATTGAAAAAGTACCGCATCTAAAAACATCCACAATGGCAGCTGTTGAAAATAGGTATCAAACAACTCCTGCTTTTTTACCAGTTCAATTGCATTGATTTTCTTTGCATTTTTAATTGAATAAACCTCAGTTTTTTCTGTGATTGATAAATTACAGGTTATGCATTTTTGGTCATCTGCCGTTAAAATCGCTGAAGTCCCCACTTTACTCCCTGCAACTAACGAGTATTCAATATTGTTCCATAATGGTTGGCGAATTCGGACCACACACTTAACATCACTATTCGCATCAATCTCACTGACAGAAACTTGTTGGCTTGAAAAATGCTTTATATCTAATAATGCACGCATGCCATGTACACTAAGACGCTCCCCTCCGTTAGCTTGAACCCAAGGTAAATCAAAGTGGACCGGGTTATAATCCCCTGAAAATTCTGCCCAACTGTGGGCGTCTTGTAGGCTATAACACAAGGTTTTCATTTTATTTTTCCAAAACAAGTGCGGCATTTGCGCCACCAAATCCAAAACTTAGATTCAACGTTGTTGATACTGTCCCTTCACGATGTTCATTCGGGATATAATCAAGGTCACAATGGGGATCTGGGTTATTTAAATTAATTGTTGCCGGCATCACCCCTGTTTGCATGCTTTTCAAGCAAACAATGGCTTCAAAACTGCCTGCCGCAGCAATCAAATGCCCTGAATAGGATTTGGTACTTGAAATAGGGATTTTATATACTGCAGATCCTAGAGCCCTCTTCAATGATTCAGTTTCATTTAAATCATTAAGCTGAGTTGATGTACCATGGGCATTAATATAATCGAGCTGTTCTGGGGTAATATTGGCTTGTTTTAACGCTGTTTGAATCGTTTGAGTACGCGCAACACAGTCATCCGCGGGTGACGTAAAATCAAAAGCATCAGAAAAATTCGCATAGCCCGTAATTTCGCCGAGAATGGTTGCACCCCGAGCCAAAGCACTTTCCCGCTCTTCAAGGCATAGTACTGCCGCGCCTTCTGAAAGCACAAACCCACTACGGTCTGCACTAAATGGGCAACTAGCTCGTTCGATATTTTCTGATTCATGGGATAGTGCGCCTAAGATATCAATATTCCACACAGCACAATTACTGCGTAGTGACTCTCCTGCGCCTGCTAGCATCATAGAAGCCTTACCACTTCGAATAACTTCAAATGCATCACCAATGGCAATCGTTCCTGTAGCACAAGCGGCAATAGAGGTATTTTGATAGCCTCGTAAATTCCAATATTGGCTACAAGCTGCCGTCGTTACATTAGGCATTGAAAAAAAACAGTTAAATGGGGATGTCATGCCTGTCTTATTAAACTCATCAATGGACAGGTAACTTTCATCTAACCCAGCCCATCCCGTCCCCATAATGACACCGCAGGATAACGGGTCATAGTGCTCACTAGGTTCACTCTGACCAAAAGCCATTTGCATGGCTTCGCGTGCTGCTGCCATTGTTAAACGCGCATAGCGAGGCAGGCGCCGACGAATAGCAGCGGGTATACCTTTCATACTAGGCTCTTTATCAATTAAGCCTAAGAAATGACTAGAAATATTACTTTCTGTTTTATCAACATACTGATAGCCTATTTTCTTATCCATTATGGCTTGCCAACATTCAGTTACCGTCTCACCTAATGGTGTAACAGCGCCATATCCCGTAACGACAACACGCTTAAATTGTGACATTGGCTTGATATCCTCTCATATTAATTCTCACCACCCTGGGCTAACCAAAGCTGTAACGTGGCATATAAATAATCGTATTGGTTTTGTGCTAATGAATTTTCGATGGACAACAAATCATCTTGAGCCGTTAACAAAGTTTGGTAATTAACAGCGCCTGCTTGATAGCGGTTTGTGGTCAGTGCTAAGCGCTGCTGGCCGAGTGATAATGCCTCGAAAAGCTGTGATTTTTGAGTCTCAGCCATTGTTCGAGCATTAATGGCATTATTAACCTCCATAATGGCGTTATAGGCGCTATTACGAAATTCGATTGCCGTTTGCTGCACTTGCAAATCTGATTGCTCGATTGTCAACCGCACGGTATTCCATTGAATAAAAGGTAATGAAACGGCACTACCAACTACCCGAGTTGGGTCGCTGAACCATTGGCTAAACAATTGGCTCCCTGCATTCAGTGCAGCTTGCAGTGATAAGGTTGGATAAAAACTGAGCCTAGCCACATCTGAGTTGGCGAGCATAGAACGTAACCTTGATTCGATGGCACGCACATCCGGTCGGGTCGAGATCACACTTAACGGTGCTGAATACTCAACAAGCACATTTTGACGAAGATTAGACGAAGATTAATCGGTTTAATATCAATAGATTCAGGCAATACCGTACTGTTAAGCAATAAGGTCAATGAATTCTTTGTATTCTGTTGTTGATTTATAAGTTGCTCTAACTCATTTTGCCGGTTAATCACAGTTTGTTTCGCATGCAATACATCCAACTGTCCGACTTTCCCAGCGTGGTACCAAGATTCTGTTTGTGCTAATATTTTTTCAGCAATCACCTTTCCCGCTATTTGGTTATCAATTTGCCGGTTGAGTAAGGCGATACGCCAATAAAGTTGAGAGGTGGTATTGATTAGCGTTAGTCTTGTCGCTTGGTAATCATATTCACTAGCAACGGCTTCCCATTCATCCTTTTCACGTATACGTGCAAGCTTCCCCCACAAATCTAATTCATAATTCAATGAAAGCCCTGAGCTATAATTTTCTTGTGGGCGGCTACCATGCTTAATAGATTTGGTATTTGAAGCACTGCCTGTAAATGAAAAATCAGGGGTAAGATTGGTATTTGTTAACCCTGCACTGGCACGCGCCAATTTCAATTTAATGCCTGCTAATGCCAAATCATTATTACTTTCCAATACTAACGTAATAAGTTTCATTAATGCTGGGTCATGAAAATTAAGTAATTGAGTCTGGCTATTAAGAGGCTTTTGCGAGCTAATTATCCGTACATTTTGTTGCCACTGGTCTGGCAGGTCCAATTGAGGACGCTGATATTCAGTCCGCATTAAGCTACCGCATCCTGTCAGTAGAAATATTACGCCATAGCCAATAGCCTTGATTATTTTCATTCTCTGGCCAATGCCTCAGTTGGGTTAAGCTTCGCGGCTCTGTATGCGGGAAAATATCCAAACATAAAACCGATTAAAACGGAAAAACCGCAAGCAAATAAGATTGGCGTGAGCGTAAAAACCATCCGAAATTCAACTGCTAAATAAGCAAAAACCGCACCACTCGCTAATGCTCCAGCAATACCAATTACTCCCCCTAACAAACAAATCATGACAGCTTCAATTAAGAATTGAGTCATAATGTCGGAAGGTCTCGCACCAACGGATAAACGGATGCCAATTTCATGTGTACGCTCGGTAACTGAAACCAGCATAATGTTCATCACACCGACGCCTCCAACTAAAAGAGATATCGCTGCAATCGAGGTGATCAACAATGACATTGAATCTGATGTTTTTTGCAAGGTCATCGCAATTTGGTCGTCCGACTCAATGAAAAAATCTTTTGTGCCGTGGGTTTTCATTAAATGGGATTCAACTAGAGAGGTCGCTTGTTTAAGATCTAGCGTATCCACAAAATTAACCGAAATGGCTTCGAAGGGCTTATCACCGGTTATTCGTTGTGAAACGGCGGTATAAGGTGCCCAGCCAATCATAAAATTATTGGTCATTTTTGGGCCTGCTTTTTTCGCTATACCGATGATACGCCAAGGTGTCCCATTAATTTGAACCAATTGGTTTAATGGTTCCTCATTTGGACCGAACAAAATATGACGGCTATTATCATCTAAAATAAAAACAGGTTCTTTATTGACGATGTCTAACTGATGGAAGCTATCCCCTTGTATAATGGTGATCCCTTGTCCGGTTATATAGGAATCGGATACTCCATTTAACATAATAGATGAATCTATCCCTTTATAAATAATAGCAGGGACACTTGTAATAACGGGTGAGACCGTAGTAACCCATGGAAGTGTCGCAAGACTGTTGACATCATCTAAAGAAAGCGCCCTTTCTAAATCAGGGCGTTTACTCCCCCATCCTAAGCCAGGGCGGATCTCTAACGTCGTTTTACCCAACTTACCAATTTCTTCTATAATGGTACGTTTAGCGCCTTCGCCAACAGCAACAGAAGAAACGACCGAGGATATGCCGATAATAATGCCTAACATAGACAAAAATGCCCGCATCCTATGCCCTAATAAGGCACGAAAAGCCATGCGTACTGACTCTAAACCTCTACGCCATAATGAAGCGCGCCCATTGCTGTTAACAACCGGTAAACACGGGGAAATTGCCTCATCTTTCAGCACATTATTCGCATTGTCAGAAATAATTTCCCCATCGCTAATTTCGATGATCCGCTGAGTCTGTTGGGCTATATTTCGGTCGTGTGTGACAATAATAACGGTATGTCCCGCTTGATGAAGCTGATGAAGTACACTCATCAACGCTTTACCACTAGTACTATCTAAAGCCCCTGTGGGTTCATCCGCCAAAATGACTTTTGCGCCATTGACCAGTGCTCGACAAACACTTACGCGTTGTTGTTGCCCCCCCGACAATTGAAACGGTTTATGCGCTAACCGCGTTTCTATTCCCAGTTGCTGGGCTAATAACTGTATGCGTGATTGGCGTTCTTGTTCTGGCATCGCAGTATATAATGCAGGAATAGCAATATTCTCTTCAGCCGTTAAATACGGCATCAAATGATAGCGCTGAAATATAAAGCCTAAATATTGACTACGCAGTTCAGCGAGCTTTTCGCTATCCGCCGAGTGCACTGCAATACCATTAATATAAATTTCCCCGCGTGTTGGTTTATCCAAACAGCCGAGAATATTCATTAGTGTGGACTTTCCGGAACCTGACGCACCAACAATCGCTAACATTTCGCCTTGGTTAATAGAAAACGATATATCCTTCAGTACCTGAATTCTCTGAGTGCCGGCAAGAAACTCACGATAAATATTTTTTACAGTGATCATAGGAGCCATTAGCTTACTCCTATATTATTTGAAACAATAACCTGCTCACCCTCTTCAAGACCCTGAATAATTTGAACAAAATGGCGATCGGTGATCCCAACAACAACCGTTTTAGTCTCGGGTTGATTACCATTAAGTACCGTGATTTCATATTCATTGGCGGCAATTGAACGACCTAAAGCATTAACCGGTATACGCACAACCCCTTTAACCTGAGCAACACGAATAAATACTTGTGCTGTCATAGACGTTTTTAATTCGCGATTTTTATTATCAACTTCAAAGGTCCCTGAGTAATATACGGCATTATTCTGTTGGTTATTTGAGCTTGCCATATTCCGTTCTTCTAAAGCTTCTTGAGGCACTGGTTGAACATACCCCATCGTTCCCTCATAACGTTTATCTGGGTCTGCAAGCACATAAAAATATAACGGTTGACCTGAATGTACGGATTGAATATCCGCTTCTGAAATACGCGTTTGAATTTGCATTTTATCCAGATTAGCTAATACCAAAATCGTTGGAGCCGTTTGGGAAGATACTATCGTTTGCCCTTCATTTGCGACAATCCCTAATACTTCCCCAGCAATTGGCGCTAAAATTTGTGTGTAACTTAAATTTGCATTTGCTGTTTCAACTTCCATTTCTGATTGAACAATTAATGCTTCATTCATTTTGACTTGATACTGCTGCGCTTCATATTGTGCTTGTGCTTGTTCATAATCACTGTCGATGCCAGAACCGTCTTTACGTAATTTTTTTTGTCGTTCAAAGGCTTTTCGATATTGAACTAATATAGCTTCTGAAGACGCTTTTTGGGCTCTAACACTCGATAACTTGGCTATTGCATTACGTAAATCAGATTTTTGAATGGCGGGGTCAATCTCAGCAAGTATTTGTCCTTTGAAGACTTTATCTCCCTGTTTAGCATACAAATACTTTATCTGCCCATTAACCTGAGCACCTACATTCACCTGTACAGAAGGCTTTAACGTCCCGGTTACCATAATGATTTTTTCGATATCACCACGGTCGGCTGTTATCACCGTCATTTCTTGAGCAATATTCGACTCAGTGCGTGTTGTAGCGAAATACACGATAGCAAATAGTGCAGCGGTAATACCGAGCACGATCAGTAGGTTGGAACCCCGTAATTTAAATCGCTGAGCCCACTGTTTCATGGCACTGACTCAGCGAATGAAAGTGGATTGTTCAACTGAGCTTCCTGCTGACCACGGTTGTTATCAATAGTCTTTGTTAGCTCACCATCAATGATTTGATAAACCACATCAAACCTTGAAGTTATCTTATCACTATGTGTCACGACAACTAACGTCTTGCCCATTTCATGGCAATGCTTTTGAATAGTTTGAATAACTTTAGCGGCGGTTTCTTCATCTAGATTAGCGGTTGGCTCATCAAGTAATAATATCGGCCTAGTGCTATACATAGAGCGAGCTAATAATAAACGCTGCCGTTGGCCTAAAGATAAAGCGCTATGGCTCTCGCGAATAAGGGCATTTATTCCCCCAGGGAGGTTATTAACCACTGAATCTAATACTAGGCTTTTTAACAGTTTATTAATGAATTTTTGTTCTTTTTCCTGAATATTCGGTGCAAACAGTGTGATGTTTTCCCAAACTGAGGTATTAAATAAAATGTCTTCTTGGCTTTGTAAACACACTAACTGCGCCAATTGTTGATACACAATCGTATCCCCATCAGAATGACAAAGGCCATGTTGATATGGAATTAACCCTGCAATCACACGCAATAGTGTACTTTTCCCGGCGCCAGACTCCCCGACGATAGCTATTTGAGCGCCTGTAGGTAAATCCAAAGAAACATTTTTTAAAATTTGCTTGGCCGGATCATAACTAAAATCAATATGTTCAAATGTTAAATGCGGAGCGCCACCAAGGTGCGACTTAGCGTGGAAATTCGCTACCGCAGGTTCAATTCGCTCTGGAAATAAGCTATTCGCACGTGTATCAATAATATGTAATTGAGATTTATGAATAATCGAATAAAAAATTCGGGTAATATAGGAAGTAAAAATTTGGCGAATAAAGCTATAAGCAAAAAAATCACCAAGGGATATCATTTTACTGGCGACCATTGGGAGTATGACTAACATAAATACCACCATTTCTAGGCTACCGGTCAATTGGTAAAGAGTCCCTTTAACTTGCTCATAAACATTTCTTTTTTGAATACAAGTGAATAAATCCTGACTTAACCATGCAAATTGTATTTTACGTTGCTCTTCCAATCCCCCTGCTTTTATAGTCAGTATCCCTTGAAGGGTTTCCATGAAAAAATCATTCAATGAAGCTGTTTTTAATTGCAATTGTTGGGTATACCAGCGGTCACGAATAATAGCCCAAACACTGATTAACCCCATCACAGTTACACCAACAGATGAAATTGCAGCTAACACAGGCGCTATCCAAAACATAATTGCCAGCGCAATAATGCCAATAACCCAATCTGTACGTAATTGGTTATCAAGCTCTATTTTCTGTGCCATTGCCGATTGCCAAGCCATAAAACGACTAAAAACATCGCCTGGTGCACGCTTTTCAAAAAAGCGTAATGAATTACTCAGTAATTTAGAGAAACCCACTCCACTATTGACTAATACAAAGTGCTTAATAAACCGTTCAGTTATCGCTCTAACACCAAGAGCCAGTAAAGAGGCAAGTACAAAAGCAACAATAAATAACCCATAGGGGAAATCCGCATTTTCAATATCAGAAAATGCTTTATTAACAGCATTACTTACCATTATTGGCATAATAAATAATGTTAAACCAACTAAAAAAGTCAGTAGCATTAACCAATAAATTCCCGAAATAGCACTAGTTTCTTTTAAACTCATTATCCCCAAAGGGCGTTTTTGAATTGTTTGTTGCTCTTTGCGGCCTACCGTATTTGCCTCATCTGATTGGCTTTGGTTATTTGGGTCTAAAATAAGTGCATAACCACTAATTTCTAGCTTTAACGCTGAATACGGTAACCATTGCTGACCAATCGCTGGATTGATCACACAGACATTATTCCCTTTCCGATAAGCTAAAATAACAAAATGGTTAGCGCCATAATGCAAAATTGCGGGAAGCGGAATACTTTTTAGCTCATCATGTTCAAAAAGAACGGGAGCAGTTGCAATACCGAAGTCTTTAAGTATTGTCGAAAGTTCTAACAAAGAAGTGCCATGATCTGTCGCAGGATAGCGTTCACGCAGAGTATCAAGTGAAACAGTAACACCTTGCGTATGGGCTAACATAGAAATACATGCTAAACCACATTCATTCGTTTCTTCTTGATAAACAGTATTAGGGATAATCTTGTTCATAAGAGGTCAATGATTAATAAAATAAAGTGAATGGCTATGCCACAAAAGCCAATCATTAGGGTAATCTCGAATCGTTTTTTCAATAATGATTGGCAATTGCTTAGCAATATCTGTTGCGTGCACAGGAGGATAAATATTGATTTGTATTCCATTTTTGCAATATAAGTTATAGAAAACGACTTGCGCTGAAATCACTTTGGATAACCGAACAACACCACTATGTAATTTCGCTGGACGATTAAATAAACGGCAAGCTAATTTATTATTTATCCCTTCCCCCGTATGAATCGTATAATCTGGGGTAATATCAGGGAAAATAATCATATTTTTCTGTCCTGATGCCGTTTCAGTCATTAATGTCATTAAATTTTTTGCTAATGACTTATCCTCTTGATGTATTGAGCAATAAGATAAATTAATTCCCCCAAGAATACGGGCGGTATCATCAAATTTAGTTTGCTCAGCACTTGAAGACACAATAACCGTCGCATTTTTAGGTGATGTTCCTGCCCCTACGATAGTAGCTAATACATCAGAAACCATATGCAATGGCGCTAGAATAACGGGGACTTGTTGTTCATGCAGAGGCTCAACAATTTGATTAAGTTTGTGTGTACACGCTTCTATTTGTGACATGATTTGTCTGTTTTGCCCCCAAGTTGCGCCCTCTTCTAAAATATACCGACGTACCGCGATCCATGCGGTATCAATACGCCCTGGTTTATCCATTAAACACTGGTAATTTTGAGTAGCGACCTTAGTTCTATTACGATAATTCCTACCGATAACCCCAAGGCGGCATAATGTATAACTAACTATTAATAATAGTGGTGTAGATATATAACGCAGTAACCACCTAAATAGAGTCACCGCACAGGTATTTAATTTCACAATACCTACAAGTGCTGCGTCAACGACACTTCTAATACCAAAAATTAGCCATACAATAATAAAGCGGCCCACAATTACTCCTGCTTACTCTTTTCTAAAAGTTCTGCCATATACTTAGTAAATTCAGGAAAATCACGGTCTTGATAAACAACATAGCGCTTATTGATAATGAAAGCGGGTGTTGCCGTAATATTGTAGAATTCAGCAATGCTCTCCATATAATCAAGTTTTTCAGCTACAGCTGGGGTATTGCTAATTTCAAGGTACTTTTCAGTATCAACATTATGCTTTTTCAACCATGCCAATAGTTCGACTTGATTTTTAAAATCAACATTATCATTTAAAACAGAATTAAAAATGGCTGAGCGTAAACTAGGCTCAATATTCATTTCTTCTAAAGTCGCAAAAATAGGTGCATAGGCCGCTAGTGGAGTATACTTACTTGCTAAGTGTATTGCTTTGAAATTATCATCATCAGGCAGTTCTTCTGCAAACTTCATGATGGCATCATTATTTATACCGCAGTAATAACATCCATATGACATAACCTCAATAATACTGTTATTTTCTTTTATTGGGCTCGACAATACTTTTTCGGCTGAAATTTCAAAAAATGTTTGCTGACTTTGACTATTATCTTTAAAGGTCTCAAAAATAAAAACATGATAAAACATGACTGTTGTAAGCACAGAAATCATAATGACAAACAAGGTATATATGATAATCGTTAATTTAGATATTTTTCTATTATTCATTACAGTTTTACCATTGGATTGAAAGCAAAGCATGCAAAGAATCCCTCCTCAGCATGCTTTATAATTATTACATAACAACTAGATTATAAAGGGCATTTACCTGTTGCAGGTTGTGCTTTATAACTTACTTCACCGTGCTTATCAGTACATTTTGTGATCTGTTGGCAGGTTGTCAGGCCAGCACCTACTTTTACAGTATCAAATGATGTTTCACACACTGGCGCTGTTCCACCAATAACTTTTGATGCATCTACTGTATTTAACAATTTCATATAATTTCCTTATTTATTTTTAGCTATTAACTATTAGCTATTAGATAAAATCAATTTAAATATTTCGCCTTAATAACTTTGACTAAGTAGCCAATAAGGCGGTTTGGATTATATGCATAACAATAATATAAGTTCAATTTAATGGGTAGCTATTCAATCCTAAACCCTGCCTATATTCATGTTATAATTATCCTTATTAGGGATTAACCAGTTTTTTGGTTATTACTTAACTCCACCCCATCATTTATCACAGGTTAAATATTGGAATGATGACAGCATTGGAGTAAAATCAGATAATTGTATTTATTTTTATTTTTCACTAATTTCATGAGTGATACATATAAATATTAACAATTAGAAATATTATTTTACTGATTTAACACATCTAAAAATTTAAATATTTAGGTCAATACAATCTATTACTCCTCATAAGAGTAATAATTTAAAAAGGAGTATTCTAAGGGTTAATAAAAACACCAGTTAAAATTTCACTTATATACTATCAGATACTTTTCACCAAGTTGTCATATTGATAAACATAACCTTAATAATATTAACTTGCATTAACAACATTAATTATAAAGGTAATTGGGTTCATTATTTTCTAATGTGTATAAATAATAATACACTGAAAATTAATATGAGGGAGCCATAAAGGCTAATGTTGAAATAGTAAAAAAATGGAGGCAATAAACTGCCTCCTAATTAGCGAATCATGAAAATGAAAGTTAAACTTTACTTACCTAATAAATATAGCTTAACAGAATAAACATAACAATAATTAATTTACCACATCTTCATTTAAAACAATGTCACTTGAATTTTATTTATTAACTAAAAAAATTAATTATATACTTAAATATATCATATACATATACACAAAAAATCATAATAATATAGATTCAATTTTGGTTATATATCTATTATTAAAACACCCCAAACAACCTCGCATGAAATAAAATCATGCTTTATAAATGAGAAAACTAAAATGGCACATGACAAAACTATAATATTACAAAATAATAAATCATTAGGTTACTTCAATAAACTTATTGTTTCTAAAGGAAATAACTCTCATTTTAATAATAACAAATATAAAAGTGATACAAGCGGTACATTGGCAGGTTCAGTTCATTATGTACAGAATTGTATAATCCCAGCGGGAAAGCATATTCCTGATGATATTCAACCAAGAATAATATCTAATCGAAAAACTATGTTTCTATTCCAACCTAGAGAATTCATAGCGCATAATGATGACGTCAAGTTATTTGTTTTTGATAAACAAAAACGTATTATATTTGAAGCTAAGATGAAAAATCCAAATGAGCTAACGTCAACTTGTGAACCAATCTATGCCAATATTAGTCCTCCCCAACCCCACCCTAATGAAGTTACTATCATTGTTAGTAATGATAAACAATTGCATCAGTTAGATGACCCCGATTATTTTAATGATATTATTCTTAATCATGATACGGTTAAAATAATCACCAGCGATGGTCACTACAATTCATCATTCAAAGTTGAGTCAGATGAAAAATATTCGCGAAAAAAAATCATATTTCAATGTAAATCAACTTATCGATTTTCAGTATTTTTCAATGGTAGAAATGTTGAGTTAGCTACAGGTGACGAACTTACACTCGTTAATGTAGATGGCACTTGGTTCGAAATAAATACAGAAAATAACTGTGACCAATTCCTATCAAAAATAGACTATATTGGTAATTGTTGGTCAATTATAGTGCCAAGCCAATTTATTAAGCCTAATATTACCTTACAATTTACACATCAAGATAAAAAAGGAGATATTGAATATATAGATATTGGTGCACCTAATGAGTTACTTCTCCATACTATTGCTATTGGGGTCGTGTATTCAATATAGAGATCATCACAATAGGTAATACTCCCGCTCTATGAATGTGCCGATGATTTTATCATGCATTTCAGGCGACTTCGAATAACCTAACGTCTTACGGTTAAGACGCTTTAAGCGATTTCTTAAATTCAAATTCTCTCTTTCTATTCGTTGGGTATAAAACTTACTTGCTACGTGTTTTTGTTTAGGTAATATCTCATAAGCACTGAAC
>NZ_JBIXLP010000063.1:0-88797 GCF_053543535.1 Providencia sp. AGC89 | reverse complement strand
GTTCAGTGCTTATGAGATATTACCTAAACAAAAACACGTAGCAAGTAAGTTTTATACCCAACGAATAGAAAGAGAGAATTTGAATTTAAGAAATCGCTTAAAGCGTCTTAACCGTAAGACGTTAGGTTATTCGAAGTCGCCTGAAATGCATGATAAAATCATCGGCACATTCATAGAGCGGGAGTATTACCTATTGTGATGATCTCTATATTGAATACACGACCGAATATTGTCAGGAGTACTTAATCAAACACAGGCAGATACTGCAAATTTAAATTTAAAACTAACAATTATTACGCCACCCCAGTGCACCATCAGTAATGGTGATGAAATAACGGTTTCATTTGGGCAAGTTCAACAGGGGTTAATAGATGGCGTCAGCTATAAACGTACTCCAATTGACTATAGGTTAGCGTGTACTAGTGTTGCAACAAATGCTTTGAAAATGTCACTTTCTTGGAGTGCGGTGACTTTCAATGGGTTATCAGCTATTCAAACCAATCGCACTAATTTAGGAATAGCAATATACCAAGATGCAACTCGATTAAGTAATGGAGACAGCCTAAATTTCAACCTACTTGGCGCTCATCCCGCATTGTATGCCGTACCAGTCAAACCGACAGGCACTATGTTATCAGACGCGGGGGCATTTTCTGGTGCCATGACCATGACCTTAAATTATCAATAGGATGAAAAAATGAGGGCAAAAATCCACAGCTGGTTCTACATGTTTATCACATTCAATATAGTGTCATTTCCAGCATCAGCCGCGTTTACGGTGAATTTTAATGGTACGTTAGTTGTCACACCGCCAGAATGTACAGTTAATGGAGGCTCAACAACCGATGTACAATTTGGCGATGTACATGAAACATTGATTAATAATAGCAGTTATAAACGCACGCCAATTATGTATGCATTAAATTGCACACAGGTATACAACAACGCGCTAAAAATGACCTTAACGTGGAATGCCATCACGTTAAATGGCCAAAATGTAGTGCGCACTAATCGAAGTAATTTAGGAATAGCTATTTATCAAGATAATACTCGCTTGAATAATGGAACATCATTGAACTTCACCTATGGTGGGAGCATGCCCGCATTGTATGCCGTCCCAGTAAAACCAACAGGAACAGTACTCACTGACGGTGGTGAATTTAATGGTGTATTAACGATGGTTGTTGATTACCGCTGAGGAAATCTTTATGAAATTAAATCGGTGCTTAAAGTCAATTTTAACTTTCGTTATTCTGATTAATTCTGGTATGGCATTCGGTATCGGAGCTAATTTATCCGGAAACCTAATAGTAACACCTCCAGAATGTATTTTAAATAATGGACAACAGCAGGCTGTGCATTTTAACGATATTTTATTAACGCGTATCGATGGAATTAACTACCAGCAGACATTGGTATTTAAATTGACATGCACACAGCTGGCGAAGAATGCAATTAAACTTACGATTCAAGGTGATGTAACTAGTTTTAATAGCAATGGAGCGCTCAAAACTAGTCACTCTAAACTGGGTATAGCATTTTATCTAAATGATGTACGCCAAGCAATTAATGAGACTATAAACGTGAATTATACTGCATTACCTACAATTAAAGTGGCCCCCATAAAAAATCTAACTGCGAGCTACAGTAATACGGATGGAGGTGCATTTACTGCGTTAGCAACCCTGAAAGTAGATTATCAATGAGGGACATAATGGGAACATTATTACAAAAAATTTGCTTCTTACGTAACGGGCTAGGAGTAATACTCCTCACTATTGTCTCATGGAACTCACAAGCTAATTGGCTATTTGATGGGACATTGATTATTCCGCCAGTCTGTCAGCTAGGACATGAAGACCCGATCAGAGTTTCTTTTGGGAAGGTGGGAGTGCGAAAAGTTGATGGGCATTTATTTAAGCAAAATATTCCTTATCAACTTAATTGCCAAGGAGATTTAAATCAACCTTGGGATATCACTTTATCTTTTAATGCAACTTTAGCAGGTTCAGGATTTGATAATGCAACATTGCGTACTTCTAGCTTACTGAATGTAAACAAGCTAGGCATCCAAATACAAAAAGATGGTGTACCGCTGGAGTTAAATAAGGCATTTGCTATTGATACAGGGCATTTACCAGTACTATCTGCAGTTCCGATTAAGCGAACTGGCGTTGATTTAGTGGGAGATGATTTTACAGCACAAGGTACATTAGCGATTGCATTTCAATAAATACACCATGGACTAAGAGATGAAAATACAACTAGGCCGCTGGCTTCCTTGGGTAATATTAAGTATATCATTCCCAATATTTGCAGATGACGTACTTTTTGATGGCACGCTGGTAGAGGATGCCTGCGAAGTATACCCAGGGGATGAAAATATTGAACTCGATTTTGGGACTGTAATTGATGAATATCTATATCTCAATACACGTACGCATAGTCAGCCTTTTACTATTCGCTTAATTAATTGTGATTTGGTATTAGGAAAAGAAGTTCAAGTTACCTTTACAGGTAATGAAAGCACAACTTTACCTGGATTATTAGCTTTAAATAATGTAAGTCACGCAAAAGGTATTGCTGTGGGATTAGAATCAGCTAATGGTACGCCAATAAAACTGAACAAAATGAAAGGTCACATTCAAGGATTGCATTCTGGTAATGGTAATAATTTGAATTTTAAAGCATATATTCAAGGTGAGCCTAAAGCACTACAAGAAAAAAATATTATTCTGGGTGATTTCGTAGCTACAACTACTTTTACACTAGAATATGAATAAAATTTTTTTATAAAGATAAATATGGAAAGCAATAATGAATAGACTATTATTTCTGTTTTTTTTATTTTCAGGGCAATGCTTATCGGAAGAACTTACCGAATTGCCTGCAGGCAGTTCATTTATTTACCCTAAACAAATATCAACAAAATGGCTTCATTACACACTTTCAAATTGTATTGGCCCAAGCAATCCACATGCAAACTGTAGAGATAATAATGATATTGTTTTAGATGGTGAAATTGAAATAACGATACGCCTTACCCAGGGTACTTTAAACCAAGCGATTAATAATAGAATTAATGCGACAAATAATTCAACCACTATTTCTCGTCAAGGTAAATTTGACTGGGTAGGAGGTGGATATGGTCTGAGGATTGAATGGACTGAAACAGTACCGGGTTTAATCTGTACACCAAATGATAATGCTAGTTATCAAAAATGTCTAAGTCGATATTTGGGAAATACGTATACTGTGAAACATAACTTTATGACTTCACAAGGTGCAGCTGTGTGGAAACATTTAAGTAAATATCCGCTATGCAATAGAGGCATTCTCTTTCAAAACCAGTTATCTACAACAGGTGTTTCTGATATTTATTCGACAGATTTTGAATCAACATGCACAAAAGGAGGGCCAAATGATATAACTCCTCCAGAATTAGAAGATTCTGCAGTGTGTAGCTTAAATAGTCAAAACTTAAATTTAAATTACTCATCAACAAACTTTAATGTTACTGGCCTCACTCAAAATGTAAATTTAATGATTTCGTGTACCTCGGGTAGTGCAAAAAATTACAAACTTAAGTTGACGGGAAGTAATGTAACAAACGGTCGTCTTAATTTTGGTAATGGAGTTTCTGCCCAAGTATCATTGAATGGTACACAAGTTCAAGCTAATGGAATGGGGATCCAATTAGATAACTTAACGAGTAAATCGATTCCAGTAAGTGCGACTCTAATGGGATCTGCTTCGTCTGCTGGAGTCAGCAATGCAACGGGGGTTTTAATATTGGAGGCTCTATAAATAAAAAGTTTTTGAATTCATGTAACTTTAAAAAATAACAGTTAGTCTTAATCTTTTTTCAATAATAGGTGAGCATAAAACATTAATTAATGTGTAAACACCCCAATCACCTTAGACTAAATGATTTTTATTAATAATCTCATGAGCTATTGTGCTAATAAGATTAGCTTATTAGCATACACTACTGATTCATCAATAGTTTTTTAGTATATCAAAAATTTAAATCAGTATTTGTCTATAAAGGAGCCATCAAAAATGGACTTTTAAATTATTATAATTTCATTAAGATAATTTTAAATCAAGAAACGACAAATATAAATAGCATTAACATGTTAATATGTAAATAGAATGAAATAAACTAGCTCGATAAAGGAATATAAATATGGTCATTAATTCGAAAAAAGAAGTTCAACAGCACGAATTGGATATTCAATTTATGACGAGAACTTTAGCTGTTGCAACTGATGCTGCTAAAAAAGGCAATGAACCTTTTGGGGCAATATTAGTGAAAGCTAACCAAATTGTGATGATAGGAGAAAACCATATTCATACCGAGAGCGACCCCACCTATCATGCAGAAATAGGTCTTATACGAAAGTTTTGTTCAGAGCATAAAATTACAGACTTGTCAGAGTATACTCTTTATACTAGCTGTGAACCTTGCTGCATGTGTTCGGGAGCAATGGTTTGGAGCCAATTAGGACGAATGGTTTATAGCCTTTCACATGATGAATTAGCTGAAATTGCGGGCTTTAATATCATGCTCGGCAGTGATGAAATATTCGCAAAAAGCCCATTTAAGCCCACTGTAGTTAAAGGTATTTTAAAAGAACACGCGACTACGATTTATAAACAATATTTTAAACGAAGCTAATAATATTAGGCCTACTGCTGACTTATAATAATAACCTTAGCTCCTAAATACTGTGCTTTTGTGAGCCCTCATTGTAATGCAGTGAGGGCTTTTTATTCTCTACAAAATGGCGCAATCTCACCTTACTATGCGGATAAATTAAACTGTTGCACAGACTGCTGTAGCTCTTGGGTTTGCTGGCTTAATGAATTAGCTGCCGTAGCAACTTGTTCAACTAAAGACGCATTTTGCTGGGTAACGCTATCCATCTGCGTAATAGCGACACCGACTTGTGCAATCCCTTTACTTTGCTCCTCTGAAGCTACCGTAATTTGCTTCATAATAGCAGTGACCTCGTTAATACCTCGCAGGATACTTTCCATCGTTTTTCCCATCTCATTAACTAGCCCCGTTCCTTTTTCCACACAAGCACCTGAACTAGCAATTAACTTTTCAATCTCCATAGCGGCATCTGCACTGTGACTTGCCAATTTACGAACTTCAGCCGCAACCACCATAAAACCTCGACCATGCACACCAGCACGAGCCGCTTCAATAGATGCATTCAAAGCTAAGATATTTGTTTGAAAACTAATGTCATTCATCATGCTGATGATATCTGAGATTTTTTGTGAACTTTGTGAAATTTCACTCATCGTTGTAACGACAGAGTAAACAATTTCATTGCCTTTATTCGCAACCACAGAAGCTTCGCTAGCTAAATGGTTTGCGTGAAGTGTATTTTCCATATTCAACTGAACTGCGGCGGTGATTTGTTCCATACTCGCAGCGGTTTCTTCTAAGGCAGCCGCTTGTTCTTCAGTACGCGATGAAAGGTCATTATTACCATTAGAAATCTCACTCGCCCCCAGATAAATATTCTCACTTCCTTGCCTGATCGAGCCTACTGATTCATGCAGATCTTTTCTCATTTCTTCAAGGATCGGAAATAATCTCCCCACACAGTTGTTACCAAACGGTAGCACTGGCTGGCTTAAATTCCCTTTTGCAATTTCAATAAAGTGCTGTCTCAACACCCCTAATGGCTTTTGCATCATAGTCGCCATATAGCGATCCGTAAAAATGAGCATCAATATTCCTAGTATTGCCGTAATAATCATGACGATACGCGTAATATCCATCACATTATCAACATGTTGCCGAGTATGACTAATCAATGCATCAGCCGTCTGATTAAACTTTTGAATTGAAGCACCAAAAGCGCGGCTCAAAGCAGGAGTAATGTTGTGAGCATGGGCTAAATATTTATTCGGATCATTGTCCATGCTTAGCATAAGTTGAGGTGTTACCCCATCATCGAATAGCGCCTGCCAACTATAAATTACCTGCTCTGATATTTCAGGGTCCATTGGTCCTGGAGAGATAGACTTCATCTGTTCTAAATATTTTTCCATATTCGACAGAGCCTCTTTTACAGGGGCATAATCTACTGTTTTTCCTTCACTTTTACTTTCCATTACCCGAGTCAGTCGTGTGACAAATCGAAAATATTGATCGTTTCCCTGACTAAGTACTGTCATTTGCTGGACTAATTGTCTATCGATATCATTTCCATCTGCAATACGTGATAGTGACCAACCACTGTAAACATTTGTCCCCCCCAAAATCAGGCATAAAATACTTAATAATACGAAGACCGCAGTACGAATTGAGTAATCGCGAAGTTTCTGCATGGAATTTCTCTTTCGGTGAGATAAAATGACGATATTTAACTTTATCGGCGATAAAGAGAATAATTTTAGGGTTAACTGAAGTAGATAATCACAGAATCAGGCTGATAATAAGTAAAAACACTTATAATTCAAAGGGGTTACTATTTGGTTATGAGAATTATCGAATATCGATATTGGAATTTAATTCCAGAAACTTGATACAAGTCTCAAAATAATACAATCATTGAAAAAACAAACTGATATAAGAAATTATTTATTTTTGCATAAAAAGAGTTAGTGAATAATATTAAAATTACATACAGTTATAAAAAAGGCACAGCAAACCCTCACTGTACCTTTGCAGTTATTCTACAACTTGTATTTTGAAAAATTAACGGTATATCGGTAACAAATTAAACTGCGCTAACAATTGGCAAATAATGCCAACGACTCCAAAGGCGATAACGGCATAGATTAGCCCTTTTCCGCCCCATACTTTGAATCTAGAATCAGGGAAACGCTCTCTTACTTTTAATGCCATAACTGCCGGGCAAATAATCGCCCAGATACATGCGGCCATACCTGCATATGCAATTGCAATGAGAAAACCATTTGGGAATAACATGCAAAGAACAAGTGGTGGCAAGAAGCATAATAAGGCGGATTTCATTCTACCTGATGGGTTATCTTTAAAGTTTAATGAAGCAAGAATATAATCAAACAACCCAATAGCAACACCTAAAAATGAACAAAATACTGCACTTATTGAAAACCATAGTAAGAATGTCGCAATATTCTTACTATTGAGGACCGCATAAAGCGACTCAATAAACGCATCTAAATTACCACCTTTATTAATAATTGTTAAAAATTCTGTTCTTGGTAAATTCCCCATTGTTCCTAATATCCATAAGAAATAAAGAACAAGGGCTAATACACACCCAATCACACAGCTTTTAACCACTTTCCTTTCATTTTCATGATACAATTTATATAAGCTGCATACATTGCCATGATAACCAAAAGAAGTAATTGCATATGGAATAATAATAAAGATAAAGGGCAATAGTGATGTGTTTCCACCTTCAACTGGTGATGTTAATAACAAATCTGTTTTTACAATGAAAAATAACCCTGAGAAAGCCAAAATAAATAAAACTATTTTAATAAATAAAAATAAAGATGTTAACCGGCTTGCTCCTACCCCACTCCACCAAATACTTGCTCCTAATATCAATGTAAATACAATAAATATTAATCTTAAATTAACATTATAGCCATAAATAGCCGCAGCCTCTTTTATGACTGACCCTGCTGCTGATATATAGGCGTAAATTAATATATAAAGAACAAATATTAGTGCTATATTAGCAATATAGCATGCCCACTTTGGTAATAATTCTTTAGAAATAAAAAAATAATTCGTTCCCGCCCCATACTTAGATATACATTCTAAAATATAAATTCCTGAATGAAACATGAAGAAACAAACGATTAATAAAACAACTACAGAGTTAATAAACCAAGCTCCTGCCATAATAGTTGGCAAGCTAAACATCCCTGCCCCTATCATTGCACCGCCTAGCACAAAACCCCCTACCAATATGGAGGGTTCTTTTTTGGCTGCCAAATTATTCATGGTGTTCACCTTAAGAATAAGGATAAGGTTCCCGCATTGCACGGGAACCATAAGAGCGACCTATTATTTGATTGGTTTTAATCTTGCAGTAAAGTGCCTTAATACTGGAGGTTCATATTCAAAATCAAGCCCTTTCAAAGTAGCAAATTTGTCTTTTAACCCAATCAGAGCATCTGCAATGTAATCCATGTGGTCGTTGGTATAAACGCGTCTTGCAATAGTTAACCGCATAAACTCCATATCTGCATGTTTTTGTTTGCCTGTTTCGGGATCGCGCCCTAATAAGAATGAGCCTATTTCAACCGCACGAACACCAGATTCTAAATATAATGCATTAATAACCGCTTGTGCTGGGAACTGGTCGCCAGGAATATGCGGTACTAGTTTCTTACAATCCACAAATACCGCATGACCACCAGTAGGGTATTGAATTGAAATCCCTCCCTCACGTAAACGGTCTCCTAAATATTTAACTTGACCGATACGATAGTGTAAATATTCTTCCCCAGCCCCTTCTTCAAGGCCTTGAACCATGGCAGCCATATCACGACCAGCAAGACCGCCATAAGTAACAAACCCTTCCATTGGTACACAGCGCTGTCTAGCTAACGTAAATATCTTTTCATCATTCTTAATACAAACTAATCCACCAATATTCAATAATGGGTCTTTCTTAGCTGACATAGTTAATGCATCAGCATATTTGTACATATCCAGAATAATTTCTTTAATTGTTGAATTTTTATATTTAGGATCACGTTCTTTTATAAAATACGCATTTTCACAGAAACGCGCTGAATCCATAACAACAAAGATATTATGTTGTTTTGCTATTTCATAGACTTCTTTTAAGTTAGCCATTGATACTGGCTGGCCGCCGGCACTATTACAAGTAATAGTAGATACAATCGCCACAACATTTTCAGCGCCATGTTGTGCAATGTTATCCTTTAATTTTTGAATATCAAAGTTACCTTTCCAGTCATCATAGGTATCTGAGTCATAAGCTTTTTCTGTAACAATATTAACTGCTTTACAGCCATTTAATTCAACATGAGCAGCGGTAGTATCAAAGTGGAAATTAGAAATAAAGACAGGTTTTTTAGCACCACCTTGTTCCTGTTTTACTTTCAATAATACAGGAAATAACATGTTTTCAGCACCACGACCTTGGTGAGCAGGGATCACATAGTCATAATCGAACATCTCTTTAACTTTATCTTTTAAATCATAATAGTTACGAGATCCTGCATAGGCTTCATCACCAGTGATCATTGCTGCCCATTGATGATCACTCATGGCATTAGTACCTGAGTCGGTCAATAAATCAATATACACAGCACTGCTTGGTAGCAAGAATGGATTGTATCCAGCTTCTTTTAACGCAGCTTCACGCTCTTCTCTACTTGGAATACGGATATTTTCTACCATTTTAATACGGAATGGTTCTACAATTCTTTTAGCCATGATAATACCTTTAATTTTTCATTAAATAATAAATACAAAGGATCGTACTTATAAAAAATAAGCTATAACGAAACTTTTAGTTTAGAAAAACAAAAAAGGTTATTTATTTGGGAAAAAGAAGGCTAAAGAAATATCAATATTGAACCATTTCTTCATATAGAAGAAATGCCTTGATATGAGAGACTTGCTTAACGAAAACATACTATGACTCCTATCAAAAAGGAATTAGTACAACCAACAGCATCATATATATAACAGTTAAAAATATAAAGTAATAGAGATTGTCATATAATTATACCTATATCACATAATCATTAGATAATACTAAGACAAATTGACTCAAGTCACACATTTAATTTTATTCGTTATTTTTTATAAGATTGTAAATATTAAAACATAAAAAAAACAAAAAATAATTATTATTCATATCTGTAATTTAATAATTATAAAGAGTAATTTGGCTTTATTTAAATAACGCTTAACAAAAATAAAATGGGTAAAGTATGATTAGAATACTTTACCCATGATTCAAATAATTAACAATTACTGAGCATCTTTCCCATATTTAGGAGATCTAGGCCCATATAATATACCATTAGGCGTACCTGCAGATAATAACCTTGCACTTGTTATACCTGCAATTGTGTAACTTTTATCTGTCATGGTATCAACAATTTGATTAACAACCGCCGAAACTAAAACACCAATAATGCCATTGGAAGAAGAGTTATTTTCAGCACTCGATGCAGATGCCGAACCGCTCCATAATAATGCCCCTGTCCTCGCATCAACAAGTTTTGCATCCGCTGTGACACGTGTATCACTGGAAATAACCTGATAGCTAGTACCGTACTCTGTTATATTAAGATATAACACAGCATCATTACCGAAAATTTCTCGGGTTTTGGCGGGCGGAACAGATTGGATATCCCCTGCATTTATTAAACCATTTTGCTTAAATGTTTCTTCCACTACCGCTACAGGAAAAACATAGTAGCCAGCCTCCGCTAAAGGCAGGGCTGTTTGTGATAATAAACCATGACTAGCCTGTACTTCTGGAGAGCTATTCTGAGGTAATAACACTAAAATGCTTTTTGGCTTACTTTGATTAAACGCAGTATAATCAACTTTTGTTGGCTGTGCACAACCAGTTAATAACCAAGCCATCACCAGCCCGCTGAGTATGAATAAACGCCTCATTTTGCTTTCCCTTTATTTTTCATTAGAAAATCCATATACGCCGCAGATTCTGGATATAATTCTTTTTCAGCGTTGAACTCTTGCATTGCAAGGTCGATGGCTCCGGTTGTGGAATACAATAACCCTAAATGGGCGTGTAACCCCGGAGGGGTAGCAAGACCGTTTGCCTTACTCATTTCAAGGTTTTTTTTCAATGCTTGAATTTGTTCTTGAGGGCCAGTATCTGTTTGCTGGTAATATTGATAAATTGTAGTTTGATAACCATCCCAGTTATATAATGGTTTTGGCTCGTTAGCACAACCATTTAATAAAATGGCTCCAGCAAAAATAAGAAGTAATTTAAATTTCATCATATTCCCTTATTTAGCTGGCTGCCATGCACCACTTTCAATACCAACTACGAGATCATTCACAGCTTCCCTTATTGCTAAATCTAGCACCTTACCGTTTAGCGTAGAGTCATAACTTGCAGTTCCACCAAAACCGACAATTTCCCTATTTGATAATTCATACTCGCCTGCTCCCTGAGCTGAGAATACCACCTCGGAAGTTTGGACATTCACAACATTTAAATTAACTTTTGCATATGCGACTTGTGATTTACCACGGCCTAAAATACCAAATAGCTGTCTATCACCGACTTCTTTTCGACCAAATTCAGTGACATCACCGGTAATAACATATGTTGCGCCTTTTAATTGCTGGGACTGGCCTTTAATTCCAGCTTCTTCTTTTAACTCTTGCATATTAGCCCGGTCTAATACATTAAAGCGCCCAGTTTGCTGAAGATGCGTCATTAAAATTGTTTTTGACTGATTACCTAAGCGGTCAACGCCATCTGAAAAAATGCCATTCATATAACTCGAACGGTTATCAAATTTGCCAATTGATATTGGGCTTTTAGGACCCGAGTAATTAGTATTATAAGTCGCAACTTTCTCTACTGCTAAAGAACGGGAAGATTCCTTTGCACAACCACTTAATAATGCACTAGCAATAAAAATAGATGCGATGCTGATTTTAGATATATTCATTTAGCTGTCTCAATTAAAATTTAATTAGAATTAATTATTGCAGCTTTATTTTGCATCAAATATAAAACAGGGTCTAGTCAATATCACCTATTCAGTGATTTTATCTTTATTTCTATTTCATCCAATTGATAATATTCATAAAGTAACTCAGGTTTATTAGATGAAATCAACTGTTTGATTAAAAAATGGAGGTAACATAAATTATTTAATCAGTAATCTTTAATGATGTAATATTTCATATCATCACTATTATTCTATCCCAATAAAAACATCCAACTGAATTATCTACCATTTATATAGCCAAATGGTAGGTAATAATATAACCAATCACTGTTGTTTATTTTTCACTCAAATAGTAGATTATTATAAACATGCAGCTAACCAAAGTATAAAAAACAATCACATTCTATATATCGTTAGCTTATTTCCTTGTCGTACATCATAGCTCTTTTAATTTAACCCAATATATTACTTTATTGGTAGGTTTTGTATGAATTTGCAATAGATCATGACCAAAAAAGGATAAGAGGAATCTTATCCTTTTTTATTAACTATATTATTAATAATCAATAATATATTACAATAGCATTAATGTACTGATTGATAAGAAACAGATGCACCTTTTTCTATGGTGCTTTCATCTGAATAAATACTGCCTATATCAATAAAAGACTGGTCGCTATCATTATAGACTTTGTTATACAGTGATAATTCCGGACGATGACGCAGCGTTTTTGTCGTTAAATCCATCATTAGATATTGCTGAGAACCCCTAACCCACTCTGAAACAATGACACCTTTATGACCAACTTTTAGCTCATGCATATTATTATAACCATTTTCGGCGATCAGTTCGAAAGTCCCATTGGTATGAAATTGCATTAAAGAAAATAACCGGCGAGAAGGCTCTTGAGCAATAACAAAAATATCACCATTAAGGTTTTGTGCTGCTTCATTGATGCGAACAGGTAACCATTTACTACTAACCACCTGTTTCGTTGGTATATCCATAATAACCTCAAGTGACCCCATCTGATTACCGTAGCTGTACCACATCACCACTTTATCTCGATACGTTGCATAGGAAAAATTTGAATTACCTTCAATTTCCTCAGGAAATAACGACTTGGCTAAATTTCTCACATTCATAAATGTGTTCCCAAGTTATACCTTTATCTTGGCTGATAAAGATATTCTCATTACTCGCAACAATATATGCAGGTAGGCCTTTAGATTGGTAGATTTTCCCCGTGATCAACGCAGAGAATAACTCTCCAGATTTATCTTGCCAAGGTATTAACTCACTGATTGAGAAATCAATTAAATTAATTTTTCGGTAGCCATCTCTTAAAATAATTAAACACTCTTTTCTTTCACAGACTGCATTGTAAAAACTATCATCAGCACGAGTAATAAAACGCACACCTTGGTTATCTGCAAACAAAACTTGATAGCTATACTCACTAAAATTTGTATAGTTGTTATACAACGAATAATAGTAACTTTGGTTATTACTTTTTTGAGCAATAATCAACATGCCATTCTCAGCAGGAAAAGTAGTCGCCCAGTCATAATTTGCGATAACAGGCCCATTTTCATTATGTTTTTCCCACTGCCAATCAACTGTACCATCACGCACAAATACGAATACAATAAAAATAAAACTTAGCGCAAAAGCCAACGTTAATAAGATAAAATGCCTACTGAGAAATGGATTCATGACCGAACCTCCGTGACATAATCAGTTTTGCCTTGCTGTCGACGTAAATGCTTCAATAAATACTGAGCTTGATAATACGCATTACCGCGCTTAGATATTTTAAAATAGACCGCCACACACAAACCGATAAGAAAACTAATTCCCAACACAATTGAAACTGCAAAACTGATATATAACCCACCCGTATCAACAAGATTTATCCAATCCCAGTAGTCCCAGTACCCTCCTTTTTCCATAGTTTCAGCAATAGATAGTCCGAGAGCCATTAATACTAAGAAAATAAGAATCAAACCAGTGAATCCCCATAAGCCGTAATAAAACCCTCGTTCTTGGGGCGCACCTTTACCAATAAGGCTATATGCTAAACCATCTTGATGATTGTAGATGCCAAAGACGACTTGCTCTTTTGAGTTCTCTTGGAGATTTTTATGATAAATCTCAAGCTCATCCCCTTGAGCGATAAACAAACTATGGTTATTAAAGAGTGGCTCATTCGCCGACACTAAGACATCCAGATGTTCTTTATTTATTTGTAAGCTGATTTGATTAAGCTTTTGTTCTGTATCTCCTGCTGCAATGGTGACACTGAGGTTAGCAGTAATATTGGTTTTACCACGCGTAGAAGATAAAGAGGTTTGCTCTATGCCAATATTAGTGGCTTTATGTAATTTGGCAGGCTTAGTTTTCGTTTTTTTTATACCTAAAATATCAATTTGCTGGTCTTGGCCATTAGTTTTATATTGTTCATCAATGACTAAATCCAGTGCCTTCAAAATTAATTTACGCTTCGAACTTAAAATATGTTTTATTTCTGCAAGCACTAACACAAATAATACAATACCAGTAAAAGCTGCGCAGCCTAACACTGCCACAAGTATTATCATTAAAAAATTATCATCAGCTTCAATAAAACAGTAATACACTGCAGGTATTAGTGCCATTAAAAACAATGAAATTAAAAATTGTATTCCAAGCTTACGAGTAAAACCGACCGTTCTATCTGGCTCTAAGCGTCCTTTGGTTTCATGGTATACCCAGTTTACCCAATAACTGCCATCATTCATCTGTTCTGCACAAATAATCAGTACATCACCCTTTTTCAACCTATCCAAAAATATTTGGCTGTTTTTAAAGTCATCTTGATTGAAAAAAAACACTTTATCTGATGCTAACAACCTCACCATACCTATCGGGGTGACATTTTTATAATCACACTGTGTTAAAGTCGTTTGAAAATACTGAACGCCCATAAATGATGCCTATTTGTTATAGTAAATTTAACATTATGATATTAAATAAAGGTATATTGCCCTAGAAAAACTTACACTATAATAAAATAATTCAGACAATGACGAGCATCTGTAAATAACAATTACTCGGGGCCTTCCCCTATAAATAGGCGACTCCTACTAGTAAAGCCAATAATTACTGATAAACTTGCATTCAATACAAAATTGGTGGGTAAAATGTAGCAAGAGCGCCATTTTCTCCCTTCTTCTAACAATAATTTTGAATAAAAGCGATGACATCACAACCTGCATACAAGCAAATTCAGTCTTACATTTTACGCAGTATTGATTTAGGGGTTTTTAAGCCAGAAACTCAAATCCCTACCGAACTTGAACTCTGTGCACAGTTCAATGTAAGCCGTATGACGGTAAATAAAGCTATTTCAGAATTAAGTCAGAAAGGTATCCTAAATCGTATTGCAGGAAAGGGCACTTTTGTTGCAACTCAAAAACATGAGCTTCCTGTTACCAAGGCGTTTGATATTTTTGATGAAATATCTGTAAGTGGTAATAAATATAGTGGTCACCAATTGCAACTGAAAGTCATCCTTGCTTCCGCAGAAATTGCATTACAACTTGGTATTACAGAAGGAAGTGAAGTCGGATATTGTAAAGTGCTCCACTTTGAAAATGATATCCCTTTAATGTTAGAAGAACGCTACGTGAACCATGCTATTGCACCTGAATTTGTAAAACAAAAATACGGCGATACGGAAACACCAAGCGGCTATTTACAACGCCATTTTCCTGTCAGTGAAATGGAACATACCATTGAAGCGGCACTTGCGACAAAATCAATTGCACAATCGTTATCAGTAAAAGAAAATTCCCCTTGTTTACAGCTCAGTCGACGCACTTGGACTGGCAATACATTAATTAGCTACGTCAACATGACCTCTGCAGGCTCTCGTTATAAATTAAAATTACATACCCGTATTGATAATAATCTATAAAAAAATGGGGCAATAATGCCCCAAAACGACTGATAAAAATAGAAAAACATCAAGCACATCTACATCACAAACAATAATTTCCCCCTTACATTCCTTGGTAAATTGGCCCCTCTCCCCCTTGTGGTGCAGTCCAAGTTATATTTTGTAATGGGTCTTTAATATCGCAAGCCTTACAATGTAGGCAGTTTTGCGCATTAATTTGCAGTTTTTCTTGGTTAATTTCCCCCAAGACTTCATATACACCTGCGGGGCAATAACGCGTTTCTGGAGCCGCATATTTAGCTAAATTAATTTGGATTGGCACTGTGATATCCGCCAATTTTAAATGGCAAGGCTGGTCTTCTTCATGATTAGTATTTGATAAAAATACAGATGAAGCCTTATCAAAAGTCAGCACACCATCCGGTTTTGGATATATTATTGGTTGAAATTTACTCGCTTCTTTTATATTTTCATGATCAGCTTGCTTGAGCTTCAGTGTCCAAGGGCTTTTCCCCTTCAACAGTAGCTGTTCAGCCCCAAATAACATTGAGCCAATAACTAACCCTTTTTTCATATATGGCTTAAAATTGCGTGTTTGATAAAGTTCTTGATATAGCCAACTATCCTCAAATAGCTGGCGAAATAATGATTTAAATCGCGAATAATCTACCGTTTCATGATGTAAAGAACCAAACAATGCCTCAGCTGCTAATGACCCACTTTTAACTGCACAATGAGTTCCTTTTATGCGTGCAGCATTTAAAAAGCCTGCATCATCACCAATTAATGCACCACCAGGAAAACTTAGCTCAGGTAATGCAGCAAGGCCTCCTGCTACCATGCTTCTTGCTCCGTAGCTAATCCGTTTACCACCAGACAAAAAACCACTAAAAGTAGGATGCGTTTTTAAACGCTGAAACTCTTCAAAGGGAGATAAATATGGGTTTTCATAATTCAGACCAACAACTAACCCAACAGCCACGAGGTCTTCACCGTAATGGTAAGCAAAACCACCTCCATAAGTGTGATTATCTAATGGCCACCCTACTGAATGGATCACAACCCCTGGCTGATGCTGTTCTTTTGGGATCTGCCAAATTTCTTTGATCCCTAACCCATAAGTTTGCTTACCGCTGTTTGCAGCTAAATCAAAACGTTCAATTAATTGTTTACCTAGTTGCCCCCGACACCCTTCGGCAAAAAAGGTCATTTTAGCAACTAAATTCATCCCAGCTTGGTACATCGCGGTGGGCGAGCCAGCTTTATCTAATCCCATATCCCCTGTCGTCACGCCAATCACGCTTCCTGCGTCATCAAATAGCACCTCAGTAGCCGCAAACCCAGCGAAAACATCTACACCTAACGCCTCTGCTTCAACCGCCAAAGCCGCGCTAATTAGACCTAGACTCCCAATTAAATTGCCATTATTTTTTAAACTACTTGGTAATAAAGATAACGGTAACTGATTGAATTTATTTTCTTTTAGCCATAAAAAACGGTCTTGGGTTACTGCAGTTAAAGGGGCTGTTACCTTTTGCTGCCAATCTGGTAGTAATTCATCTAAAGCGCGAGGGTCAATTACGGCTCCTGATAAAATATGCGCCCCTATTTCTACCCCTTTATCAATTAAACAAACGGAGAGCTCAGCCCCTTTTTCTGCGGCTAGCTGTTTTAAACGAATTGCTGCCGATAACCCTGCAGGCCCACCACCGACAATCAGGACATCGAACTCCATCGATTCCCGCTCGGGAGCCTCGTTTATATTCTCAATGTTGTCGATAGCCATATGCCCTCTCTTACGCCAATGCTTTATCAAATTCAGGTAAGATCTCAAATAGATCGCCAACAATGCCATAATCCGCCACTTGGAAAATAGGCGCGTCAGGATCGCTATTAATGGCGACGATCACTTTACTTTCTTTCATACCTGCAACATGTTGAATTGCGCCAGAAATTCCAACTGCGATATACAAATCGGGCGCCACAATTTTCCCTGTTTGCCCAACCTGATAATCGTTAGGAACATAACCGGCATCGACTGCCGCGCGCGAAGCCCCTACAGCGGCACCCAGTTTGTCAGCAATGGTTTCTAATAAAGCAAAATTCTCACCAGAACTTAAACCGCGACCACCAGAAATCACGACTTTAGCGGAACTCAATTCTGCACGGCTTACTTGCGTTAACGATTGGCTCTTTAATAGTGCTCGCTGGGGGAGTTGTGCAAGGGTAACATTTTCAATTTGAGCGCTATTTTGCGTTTCTTTTGCGCCAGAAAATGCAGAGCTTCGCACGGTGATCACGACTTGTTGACCATTATTCTGCACTGTTGCCAATGCATTCCCCGCATAAATAGGACGAATGAATGTTTGTGAGTCAATGACTTGAGTAATATCTGAAATTTGAGCAACACCTAGTGTTGCGGCGACACGCGGAGCAATATTTTTCCCAAATGTTGTCGCAGGAAACAACAAATGTGTATAGCCTTTAGCAACCGCAACAATCGCACTGGTGATTGGCTCAGCTAATTGCCCTTCAAGCTCATCAGATTGAATTTCTAGAACTTTATTAACACCTTTGATGCTCGCAGCTAATTGAGCAACTGAAGCTGTCTGGCTCCCAGCAACGAATAAGTGTAGTTCACCACCAGCAGCAAGAATTTCATGAGCAGCGGTAATATTATGATAAGTTGATGATTTTATTGTTTGATTATCATGTTCGACAATCACTAACACTGATGTTTGGCTCATATTCATTTCCCTCTGTTAAATCACTTCTTTCGCTTGCAGTTCACTGACTAATGCGATTGCACTACTTAGTAATGTACATTGCCCAACACGCTTTTTCGGCTCACTGACCTTGAGCGTTTTAACTTGCCCCAATGGTGAAAAATTCATATCAGCAATATCAATGATATCTAGAGGTTTTTTCTTTGCTTTCATAATATTAGGTAAAGTTGCATAGCGAGGTTCATTTAACCGTAAGTCTGTTGTCACGACTGCTGGCAATGGCATTTCTAACGTTTCTAACCCCCCATCAATTTCCCGTGTCACTTGCAGTGTTCCACCGTCGATTTTAATTTGTGAAGCAAATGTCGCTTGTGGGTAATCTAATAATGCCGATAACATTTGACCTGTTTGGTTACAGTCATCATCAATTGCCTGTTTACCTAACAAAATCAGGTCAGCTTGTTCTTTATCGACAATTTGTTGTAGTAAGCGAGCAATATCCAACGGCTCTAACGCTAACTCAGCGGGTCGCTGAATTAAAATGGCGCGGTCGGCACCAATTGCCATCGCACTACGCAGCGTTTCTTGGTAACTAATATCCCCCACAGAAACAGCGATCACTTCAGTCGCTTTGCCGGATTCTTTTAAACGTACTGCTTCTTCTACAGCAATTTCATCAAATGGGTTAATTGCCATTTTGACATTAGCCAATTCCACCCCAGAGCCATCAGCTTTAACTCTCACTTTAACGTTATGGTCAATCACTCGCTTCACTGCGACTAAAATTTTCATCGTAACTCCTATCCAATTCTTCAACGATTGGCTTATATAAAGAGGATTCAAAATCGTTTTTAGGTTGAGAGAAGCCCTAGCAGTGAAAAATTCACTACTATTGGCTTGCTCAATTATCTTTTAAATAAATCTGTTAATAATTAAATAAGGGGTATTTCACATTATTTTGTTGTAGGTAATATCAATTTATCAGCAACAGACATTGGCCATTTTTTTATCGCGATATAATAAATAATACTGGTTGCAACTAAACCGACAATCCATGAAATATCAACACCACCCAGTTTTTCAACTAAAGGACCGGTATAGAAACCTGTTGAAATAAAAGGTAATTGGATCAATACCCCAACAACATAGGTCACGATCCCTACTTTATTCCAGCGACCATAACGGCCATCAGGGTTTGCAAGTTCAGGTACATCGTAGCGACCTTTTGTCACCCAATAATAATCCACTAGGTTTATCGCACTCCAAGGAGTGAAAAATGCCAGTAAAAATAATAAGAAAGAAGAGAACAGTTTTAGAAAAGAATGTTGCCCTGCCAACCCTAAAGCTGTCGAAAAACTCACCATCAGAATAATGAAAAATAACCGCTGCCCACGAGAAATTTGGCTTTTACCACGGAAGCCACACCAAATCGCAGCCATCGACATAAAACTACCGTAAGCATTTAGAGCCGTTATTGTGACCTTACCAAAGAAAATACTGATATATAACAACGCCGCAATTAACCCTGTACTACCTAAGCCCACAATATAAGCAACTTCATTACCCGCAAATTTATTCCCCGCAAGGGCCGCCGCAAATACACCTAAAATCATAGAGGCTTGCGTACCAATAACAGTCCCTGCACCTACTGCCATAAATGCTTTAATTGTTGGCGTTTTTGTCGGTAAATAACGCGAGTAGTCCGCAACATAAGGGCCAAATGCAATTTGCCAAGATGCTGATAATGACATGGCTAATAAAAAGTGCGTCCAATCAAAATGACGATTTTCCAGTAATACCGAAACATCATTCATATAAAACAGACGGAAAAATAGATAAAAGAACGTAATCACTCCAATCACGCTCGCTGCTTTTCCGAGAATATGAATAATTCGGTAGCCACAAATGGTGATCCCAATAATCACGGCACCAAATATTAAAATCCCCATCCAGTCACTTACATGCATAAGCTGACCAACCGCTTGCCCCGCTAATACCGTGCCACTGGCAGAGAACCCAACATACATCATGCATACTAATAAAATAGGGATAACGGCACCGTATACCCCAAACTGCACACGGCTAGAAATCATTTGTGGTAACCCCAGCTTTGGCCCTTGCACTGCATGCAAAGCCATTACTGAACCACCTAGCAATTGGCCAATAAATAAGCCGATTAATGACCAGAACACGTCCCCACCAAGTACTACAGCTAATGCACCGGTTACAATTGCTGTTATCTGCAAATTAGAACCGAACCAAAGTGTAAATTGACTCGATAAGGTGCCATGGCGTTCAGACTCAGGAATGTAATCGATGGAACGAGCTTCGATTAGTGGTACATTCTCCTGCCGACTTTTTTGCCCTGTCGCGATGTCGTTTGATACTGTCATGGTAACTCCTCTTTAAGCAAGGCTGGCCTAAAGAATGAACCAATTAATCGTAATGAACCCGCAATAACTACAATCGTAAGGTACAGTTATTAACCATTACGCTGGATGATGTTTTATCTATTATTCACCCACAGTAACTAATTGAAATACATTCTTAAACCTGATTGTTGTTGTGTTTTAATTCCATGATCCTGTTGTCAGGTAGTGCTCCTATGCTGCCTTATGAACGAGTAGCCGCCTGTCCCGCCTGCTCGCTCATTATTTTTAAAATAAATTAAATCGCATCTAAAACCGCACGAGAAATAATGATCTTTTGGATCTCCGAAGTACCTTCAAAAATCCGTAAAATTCGTGCATCACGTACATAACGTTCTAATGGAAGGTCACGAATATAACCATACCCACCATGAAGCTGTAATGCAGCATCAGTCACGAAACCAGCACATTCAGCAGCAAATAATTTTGCTGTGGCTGACTGCAAGCTAAAGCGCTCTCCTGAATCACGTAACTCAGCGGCGCGCCATGTCAGCATACGTGCAGCTTCAAGTTGCGTGTGCATATCGGCGATACGCCATTGTGTCCCTTGGTATGCAGCTAATGGTTTTTTACCAATTTGACGTTCTTTGACCCAACCTAAAGCACTTTCCATCGCTGCCCGAGCAATACCGAGCGAGGTTGCTGCCACTTCGACACGGCCTTTATCTAGTACTTCCATTGCCGTATGGAACCCTTTATTTTCCTCACCTAATAAGGCAGATTCAGGTAGCCAACAATTTAAAGCTAATTCATAAATCGTACTGCCACGTAGCCCCATGGTTTTCTCTGGCTGTGAAAAGGCCACGCCTTCTGTGCCTTTTGGGATCATAAAAGCGCTGATCCCGCGGGCTCCTGCCTCAACATCTGTTTTGGCATACAACACGATAAAATCGGCTTCTTTAGCATTGGTAATATAGTGTTTGTTACCTCGGATACGCCAGCCGCTGTTTTCACGTGTAGCGACTGTTCGCATATCGGCTGGGTTAGAGCCAGCAGCTGGTTCTGTTAAACCGAATGCTCCTAACATTTCACCTGTTGCCGCTTTCGGTAGCCAATATGCTTTTTGTTCTTCCGTTCCCCCCACTAAAATTGAATCTGTTGCTAGGAAATGGGCTGTTAATGCAGATGAGGTAGATGCACAAGCTGCCGCCACAGCCTCAACAACCCTACTCATCGCAATACTACCAATACCAAAACCACCATACTGTTCAGGTAAATTGATCCCCCAGCACCCCATTTCTCCCAACGCTTGTAGACTTTCAGCACAGAACGTTTCGGTTTCATCATAGCGTTGTGCATTAGGTTGCAAAATGTCGTGACATACTTTTTCTACTGCATCAACAATTGCCTGTTCAGTTTCATTAATTTCAAAGCTCATAACATTGTCTCCGCATTTTTAGTTGTTGTTTTCGCTGGCTTATAAATAGCATTTGCCTCACCTAATACAGGGGCTCGTAATGTTGAATGTGGCTTATTACCATTGAAAAAAACGGGCTGAGAAATCAACGGGGTACCACCATCATTTAAATAAGTGAGTACTTGACGTACTTGTGCATGCTCGCTCTGTGTTGCTTGCTGTAAATCATGGATTGGTGAAGCCGGTACCCCTGCGTTTAACAATAAATCACACACTTCTTCAACGGTTTTTTGGCAAGTCCAGCTTTCGATCTCTTTTCTTAAATCCGCTTGGTGTTGCGTTCTGGTGGGGTCATCAAAATAGCGGGGGTCCTGACAAAGCTCAGTTTTCCCCATGCACTCGCAAAAACGTTGAAATAGTTTTTCACTGGCAATCGCTATTACCACTAAACCATCTTTTGCATGGTAAGTATCAAATGGCGTAGAAACAGGATGGCGATTCCCAACTAAACTTGGTGCTTTATTATGAGCAAATAAGTTTGAAAGCCCGGTTAATTGCATACTCAGTAACACATCAACCATAGCAACATCAATGTATTGTGCCGCCTCATTGTGTCGTTCTCGGGCAAATAACGCGCTGCTGATCGCCCATGAAGCAAACATACCAGCACAGACATCTCCGATAGATTCGCCACTACGCGTTGGCCCCGTTTCAGGGAACCCTGTGACACTCATTAAACCTGACATCGCTTGTGCCACAATGTCATACGCAGGGTAACTTGCTAATGGGCTGTTTTGACCAAACCCTGAAATACTGGCATAGATTAATTTAGGGTTATGATTTTTTAAGCTATCAAAATCAATACCGAGCCTTTTAGTTACACCGGGGCGGAAGTTTTCAACAACAACATCGCTTTCTTTAACTAATCGAAAAAGAATAGCGCGGTCTTCATCCGCTTTAAGATCCAGCTCAATGCTACGTTTCCCACGATTAATTAAGCCGTAATAAACGCTTTCACCATCAATAAAAGGCCCTAAATGGCGGCTATCATCACCATGATTAGGCACTTCAATTTTAATGACTTCAGCACCAAGATCAGCCATCATACCGGTGCAATAAGGACCCGCTAATACACGGCTTAAATCGATCACTTTGATCCCTGCCAGTGGCCCTTGTTTTTTCTGAATTGACGCAGCATTCATACTGAATTCCTTATTATTCCAGAATGTTGCCGGCTCAACAGTCGCCGGCAAACAACATTACTTAACCATTGGCAAATTAAGCCCTTGCTGTTTGGCGCAGTTAATTGCAATGTCATAACCTGCATCCGCATGGCGCATAACCCCCGTTGCTGGGTCATTATGTAAGACACGAGCTAAACGCTTATCGGCAGCATCTGTTCCATCACAGACAATGACTACGCCTGAATGCTGAGAAAAGCCCATACCCACACCACCACCATGGTGTAAGCTAACCCATGTAGCGCCTCCCGCAGTATTTAATAATGCATTCAATAGCGGCCAGTCAGAAACGGCATCAGAACCATCTTTCATTGATTCTGTTTCACGGTGCGGGCTTGCCACTGAACCTGAATCTAAATGATCACGCCCAATCACAATAGGTCCTTTTAATTCGCCACTTTTCACCATTTCATTAAAAGCTCGGCCTAACCTTTCTCTATCTTTTAACCCTACCCAACAGATGCGTGCTGGCAGGCCTTGAAAAGCAATGCGCTCACGGGCCATGTCTAGCCAATTATGTAAGTGCTTGTCGTCAGGCAATAACTCTTTGACTTTTTGATCGGTTTTATAAATATCTTCGGGGTCTCCCGATAAAGCGACCCAACGGAATGGACCGATCCCTTCACAAAATAATGGTCGAATATAAGCAGGAACAAACCCAGGGAAATCAAAGGCATTACTGATACCTTCATCCTTAGCCATTTGTCGAATATTGTTACCATAGTCAAAAGCGGCAGAGCCACGTTTTTGCATTGTCAACATGGCATCCACTTGAACCGCCATACTTTTCTTAGCAGCTTTCGTGACCTCAGTTGGAGCGGTTTCTTGTTTTTCTCGCCATTGATTTAATGACCAGCCTTGAGGTAAATAGCCATGAACAGGGTCATGAGCACTCGTTTGGTCAGTCACAGAATCAGGGGTTATATTGCGCTTGACTAACTCACTGTAAATATCTGCGGCGTTACCTAATAGCCCCACAGATACCGGCTTACCTGTCGCTTTTGCTTCTTCAATGTATTGCAATGCTTCATCGAGTGAAGTGGCTTTTTTATCCACATAACGGGTTCTTAAACGGAAGTCGATACGGCTTTCATCACATTCAACCGCAATCATGCTAAAACCAGCCATCGTCGCGGCTAAAGGTTGCGCTCCTCCCATTCCACCGAGCCCTCCCGTTAAAATCCAACGACCCGCAGCATTGCCATCAAAATGTTGTTTTGCAAGTGAAACAAAAGTCTCATAGGTACCTTGAACTATCCCCTGAGAACCAATATAGATCCATGAACCCGCGGTCATCTGCCCATACATCATCAAACCTTTGCGATCTAACTCATTAAAGTGCTCCCAATTCGCCCAATGTGGAACAATATTTGAGTTGGCAATTAGTACACGTGGAGCATCTGGATGAGTAGGAAATACTCCGACAGGTTTACCTGACTGAACTAACAAGGTTTGGTCGTCTTCCAATGTTTTTAATACTTCTAAAATTTTGTCATAACATTCCCAATCACGGGCTGCACGACCGATACCACCATAAACCACTAAGCTTTGAGGGTGCTCAGCAACATCGGGGTCTAAATTATTTTGGATCATCCGGTACGCGGCTTCAGTCAGCCAGCTTTTACAGGCTTTTTCACTGCCTCGTGGAGCGCGGATCACTCGAGTTAAGTCTGTACGGTTTTGCATGGTTGTATCCCCTATCATCCATTTTCAATTAACTTTAAATTAACAATTTTCTACGGTGATAATCTACGAGATACCTTGTTAGCGACAATTCACCTTTATTTTCAGGTCAGTTAACTGATTTAAAATCAATACATTAAATCAATATCAACGTGCTCGAGACTATCTATTCATTGAAATCATTTATCTTGCATTCAAATATATATACATTTAATTCACAAAGTATATACATTTAAATTTGAATTTTTATACGAACAGTGGAAAAAGGGGAGTCAGAAAAGTTATACAACAACAAGTAGCTCTCTGTTTCTATGGAAAAAGTTGTATATACATTTAATTTTATACATAGAAACAAGCAAATAGCTGAAATGGGAGATACTTCACATTCCGTAAAAATAGAAAAATGAACAGATAACACGGCTAGAACTCACTCTAATGAGATAAGCTCTTCACAAAACAGGTCACTTATAAAAGATAAATACCAAATTAATAGTTATCTATTTTTGCAATACATTAAATTTAGGGTGGGATAATCTACCCTAAATTTAAATATATTACTAAGTGACCCTTTATGACTAAAATTACTAAGAATATTGTCTATTCCCCCGAAAATACTCACTGTATAAAAAATAACAGCTCGAATAAAAAATCACTCCCAAGTTCTATTCACAGAATTAAAATAGCGTTAGGATCAATTTTAGAATCATTCAGGTTATCAATAATAAATAAAAGAAAACAGACATTAAATAATAAAAGTAAAATGATTTCCCTTAAGCAATACTTTAAGAATCTTAGTAAATATAAAAAAGAAATTATTCATGATAAAAATTCAACTTCAATTATATTAAAAACTAAAATAGAAAGATTTACTCCAAATAGTGATGATAAAACGACATCTACCGCTCTGGGTCACATTCTTGAATCTGATGGATTTACTTTTGATAGGGAACTATCTGATAAATTCAACAAAGATTTCAATAGAATGAATGTTTATTTACACACCCCATATCGCCAAGAAAACACAGTAAATATTAAAGATGCAAGAGTTCTTACTGCAAAATTCGGTTCAGAAAACGCACAAATAATATCACAAATCACTCATCAAGGCTTTCTTGCCGACCCGCTCACTCGTTTACATAAAATAAACAAAGATGATAATTATATTATAGGAAATAACGCTATAGATACAATCCAAAATGATGAATCAATTGATGATATGAGAACTAGTTTTACGATTAAAGAAACAGAAAATGGCGATTGTATCATTACGGCTAATAAAAAATTTAAATATATAAATGTAACTACTAGTTTTGGTCGTGAATTGCCAAACTTATTAATCTCAGTCGAAAGAAAAACCTATTTAACTAAACGTGACGACGGCACTCTTGAATTAATGAATAATAATAATGGTGTTTTAAAACATATTAATGATAATAAAGATAAGCTTAAAATTACTATTATAAAAAAATAATACAGAAAGCATTGGTATTAAATACTTCGAGCTATTACACTCCCACAGCCCGAAGTATTTAATATATTCTCACTAACCGCCTAAATAAGCATTTCTGACAGCCTCATTGGCTAACAAGGCTTTTCCACTGTCTTCCAGGACAATACGCCCATTTTCCAGTACATACCCGCGATCAGCGAGTTTCAAAGCTTGATTAGCATTTTGCTCAACAAGGAAAATGGTCATTCCTTCTTCCCGTAGCTGTTGAATCGTATCAAAAATTTGCATAATAATAATCGGAGCCAACCCTAGTGACGGCTCATCGAGTAACAACAATTCAGGCTGACTCATTAAAGCACGCCCTATGGCAAGCATTTGTTGTTCCCCACCTGACATCGTCCCCGAGCGTTGGTTTCGACGTTCATAGAGCCTTGGAAATAGCGTATATACTCGTTCAATACGTTCTTGATACTCTTGGCGATTAGCGAAAAATCCCCCCATGGCGAGGTTTTCTTCTACCGTCATACGAGAAAATACACGCCGCCCTTCTGGCACTAATGCAATATCTTCACGCATAATTTTCGATGTAGGTAATTGAGTAATATCCACACCTCGGTAGATAACTTGGCCTTCAGATGCTCGAGGGTCGCCACACAAGGTGCTTAATAAGGTTGTTTTCCCTGCACCATTAGCACCAATTAGGGTCACAATTTCACCCTTTTGAATATTTAAGCTGATCCCATGCAGTGCTTGTATCTTCCCATAGTGAGTAGAAACTTTTTTAAACTCTAACATCAGTAAGCTTCCCCCAAATAGGCCTTAACCACATCTGGATGTTGGCGAATTTCATTTGGTGTACCATTGGCTAATGGCGTACCTTGATTCACAACATAAATACGGTCTGAAATCCCCATCACTAATTTCATATCATGTTCAATTAATAAAATAGAAACATTATGATGGCTGCGTAATTCAGCAATTAATTCATCTAAGTCATTAGTTTCTTTAGGGTTAAGTCCTGCTGCGGGTTCGTCTAACATCAAAATTTCAGGGCGAGTCACCATACAGCGTGCGATCTCTAAACGTCGTTGTTGCCCATACGCTAAATTACCTGCTTGCCGATTAGCAAACGGTAATAGGTCAACTCGCTCCAACCATTTTACCGCATTATCAAGAGCTTCTGACTCTGCACGGCGAAAACCTGGAGTCTTTAAAAGACCAGAAAAAATACCACTTTTCAAATGTTGGTGTTGCGCAACAAGTAGGTTCTCAATGACAGTCATTTCTTTGAACAACCGCACGTGTTGAAAAGTTCGGATAACCCCTAAACGCGCGATAGCTTGCCCTGATAGGCCTTCAAGGTGTTTATCATGGTATAAGATAGTGCCACTAGTCGGCTTATAAAAGCCAGTTAAGCAGTTAAAAATGGTTGTTTTCCCTGCGCCGTTAGGCCCAATTAAGGACACTATTTCACCCTGATTAATCCCTAGTTCGACATCATTAACCGCAAGTAAGCCACCAAAACGCATGGTTAAGCCACTGACCTGTAATAAAGGGGAAGTTAATTGACTCATGCGCCCTCCCCTTCAGGTACTTTTTTAACCTGCATTTGTCGACGTTTCATTGGTAATAAGCCTTGTGGCCGCCAAATCATCATCAATACCATCAATGCCCCCAATAACAACATGCTGTATTGGTTAAGGTCACGCATCATTTCCCTTGATACAACTAAGATAATAGCGGCTAAAATCACCGATGTTTGCGAGCCCATTCCCCCAAGTACAACAATAGCCAGTACAAATGCAGACTCAACAAAGGTAAATGACTCTGGGCTAATAAACCCTTGTCTTGCGGCAAATAATGTCCCCGCAAACCCCGCAAAAGCGGCACTAATAGTAAAAGCGGTTAATTTAATTCGCGTTGGACTCAAGCCTAGTGAGCGACATGCAATTTCATCTTCACGCAACGCTTCCCACGCACGGCCTAACGGCATTCGAAGCAGCCGATTAATGATAAACAGCGTCAATACAACTAGCAGTAGCGCGACAAAATAGAGAAAAATAATCCGATCACCAGGGCTATAATCTAACCCAAAAAAGTTATGGAATGTGTCCCATCCCTCTTTTGCTGTACGGCTAAACTCAAGACCAAACAATGTAGGTTTAGGTAACTGGCTAATCCCATTCGGCCCACCTGTGATCTCAGTATTATTGAGTAATAAAATACGTACAATTTCCCCAAAACCGAGCGTCACAATCGCAAGATAGTCACCTCTTAATCTCAGAACAGGGAAGCCTAGTAAAAAACCGGCTAATGCCGCGGTTAACCCTGCAATCGGTAAACTTTCCCAGAAACCAAAACCATAGTAATGATTTAATAACCCGAAAGTATAAGCGCCGATCGCATAGAAGCCTGCATAACCTAAAACCAGTAAACCAGAAAGGCCAACAACAACGTTTAACCCCAACCCTAACATCACATAAATTAGTGTTAAAGTCGCAATATCAACACTTCCACGTGAAACTAGAAATGGCCAAATAATTGCAGCAATAATGATTATGACCGCTAAGATTTTCTGTTTTGTTGTGGAACCATCAAAATCAGGAATAGACCAAGCTTTCTTAGGAACGCCTTTCCATACTTTACTTAACGTTGGGCGGACAAGCTGGTACACAAAAATGACGACAATCCCTGCAAGAATCCAATTCCAACGAACAGAATCCCCCATTGTGACAACCAGTTTTGTTCCATCAAGTGTAAGTTGCATCCCCATCATAAATAACGCCAGCACAAAAAAAGTGGCTGAGGCTACAATAGCGTTAATCCAATTTTCTTTTCTCATACTTTTTCGACCTCCGGGCGTCCCAGAATGCCGGTAGGCATGATTAATAACACACCGATTAATAAACCAAATGACACGACATCTTTGTATTCAGTGCTCAAATATGCAGAAGTCATCGCTTCAGCCACACCAAGAATTAAACCACCTAGCATGGCGCCAGGAATACTGCCTATTCCACCTAATACTGCTGCCGTAAAGGCTTTCATCCCAGCCATAAAGCCAATATATGGGTTAATAACACCATAAAATTGCCCCAACAAAACACCGGCTACTGCGGCCATTGCGGCGCCAATAACAAAAGTTAACGAAATGACTCGGTCGGTATTAATGCCAAGTAAACTCGCCATTTTTAAGTCTTCAGCACAAGCACGACAGGCTCTTCCCATCTTTGAATAACGAATAAATACGGTTAACGCCAGCATCGCTAGCAGTGTTACCACCCATATTGTTAACTGCATTTTCGTAACTGTTGCTGCAAAACCATCACTTTCACCGAGCACCCATTGCCCTGTAATTAGGCTTGGTAACGCTAAGTCCCGTGAACCTTGTGACAAACTGACATAGTTTTGTAGAAAAATAGACATCCCGATCGCCGAGATCAATGCAATTAAACGTTTAGAATGACGTACAGGCCGATAAGCAACACGCTCAATACTCCAACCATAAGCACTGGAAACAACGATCGCGGCAACAAATGCCGCAGCGACTAAGATCCAGCCAACGTCAATCCCAAGCATCATTAAGCCTGCGATCACAATAAAAGAAACATAGCTGCCTATCATATACACTTCGCCATGGGCAAAGTTAATCATACCAATGATGCCGTACACCATGGTATAACCTATAGCGATGAGTGCGTAGGTGCTGCCAAGAGTCAATCCATTAAGGAATTGCTGAATAAAATAAAGAATTTGATCTGACATAAGACTATCCTTTCGAACTGCTTGTCCTATATAGAGAACAGAAGCCGGAAGAAAGTGACTCTCTTCCGGTTCTTATTCACTACTTTGGAACACGACTCGCGACTATTTTACAGAGGTGGAAGTCCCATCTTTGTGCCATTCAAATACACCAAACTCGAAACCTTTCAAGTCCCCGTTTGGCTGCCAGCTTAGCGTTCCCATTACAGTTTCAACTGGATTTGCTTTCAAATCTTTGACTAAATCTTCAGGCTCAACACTACCTGTACGCTCCATTGCCGTAGTTAAACCTTGGATAGCAGCATAAGTTGTCCACACAAATGGCCCTGTTGGATCTTCTTTTTTCGCTTTAATTGCATCAACAATAGGTTGGTTAGTGGCAACTTGGTCATAGCGCTTTGGTAATGTGACTAGCATCCCTTCCGAAGCATCACCAGCGATATTCGATAATGACGAGTTACCAACACCTTCAGGCCCCATAAAACGGATGTTTAGACCAGATTGCTTCGCTTGGCGTAAAATTTGCCCCATTTCTGGGTAATAACCACCGAAGTATACAAAATCTACGTTTTCTTTTTTCAGCTTCGCCACTAATGCTGAAAAATCTTTGTCACCAGCGGTAACCCCTTCAAACATCACTTCTTTTACACCAGCTTTATTGAGGTTTTCACGAACAGAGCGCGCTAAACCTTCACCATACTGCTGTTTATCGTGTACCACAGCGATACGAGTTGGCTTAACCTCATCTAAAATATATTTAACTGCGGTAGGCCCTTGGTCAGAGTCTAAACCCGTCGTACGCAATACCATTTGGTAACCACGGGTAGTGAGGTCGGCGTTCGTTGCCGCAGGGGTGATCATAATCACGCCTTCATCTTCATAGATATCCGATGCAGGCTGAGTAGAAGAAGAGCACAGATGACCAATAACATGGCGAATACCATCATTGATTACTTTATTGGCAACTGCAACTGCTTGCTTCGGGTCACAAGCGTCATCGTATTCAACTGCAACTAGTGTATTACCATTAATGCCACCTTTTGCATTAATATCTGCAATAGCTTGACGCGCTCCTGTAAATTCCATATCACCATATTGAGCCACTGGCCCTGACATTGCGCCAACAACCGCAATTTTAATTTCCTTTGCCCATCCCGCAGAGCTGAATGCCATCGCGATACAGCCCGCTAATAATGCTTTATTCATATTCTTCATTTTATCGTCCCCGTCTTCATGGTTCTGAGTGTTTGTATTTGATTTGTAGTAGATTATTATGGTTGACAGGTACAATGCCTGATATTTCAAAATACAGCGAATAAGGCTATATATTTCATAACATTAAACAAGATAATTATGCTAAATAGCAAATGGATATGGTAGGTAATTACATTAGATGCAGAATAAAAAACTAATGTGTTTAAGTGGTTTTTATGTAAATACCAGTGTTATATTCTAGTTAAATTTAAATTAATCCGAGCTAAACTCGGAAAATTAAGTCGTACCAAATTTTTCTCTCTAAAACCCAAAAATCAGTTGTAGATCACTCTGGCAGGATCAGTGACTGCAACCCTTACAGGGAAACGGACAAAACATCATGAGACTCACTATTATCCCTTTGGTCATTCCTACTGAACAGCAATACCTAGACTTACATAAAATCTGGCCTGACCAGAGCCAACATGAACTTACTGAAATACTTAAAACTGGGGAACAGTTTTATGCTGCTCGCTTTAATGAAAGGTTACTTGCAGCCGCTAAAGTGAGCGTTGACCATCATCATGCCATTATTCGTGATTTTTGTGTTCGTGAGGCGACTCGTCGCAGAGGTGTTGGCTTATATTTAATGCAAGAAATTTTCCGAGCTCATCCTGATGTAGAACACTGGCAGTTCAATTTCAGTCATGTTTTGCCACAAGAAAAACAACACATGCAATTATTTTTAACCGCCTGCGGGTTTAATGCGACAATACAACCAGACGTATGGGAAAAACAGATAGGCTACCTACATGAAGTTAAATAAAATCCATCATGTTGCGATCATCGCCTCAAATTTTGAAGTCAGTAAAGATTTTTACTGCCGTATTTTAGGTTTAAACTTACTAGCACAATACTACCGTGCTGAAAGCCATTCATGGAAAGCAGACTTAGCTTTTGGGGAACATTATCAAATTGAATTATTCAGTTTTATTGATCCACCAGTAAGGTTGAGCTACCCCGAAGCAGCAGGGCTTCGCCACCTTGCTTTTAGTGTTGATAACTTAGATAAATGGGTCGCTTATTTAGCAAAACAAGGGGTGACTTGTGAAGAAATACGGATTGACCCTTACACTCAAAAAAGATTCACGTTTTTTGCTGACCCTGATGGCCTTCCATTAGAGTTGTATAGCGACTAAGAGTAGGTTGTTTGCCTATTTATAAGGCCAGAAATAAAAACAGAATATAAGATGTGATTATCTGCATTTATACTCCATTTTATTGAAGACAAATGCAGATAATTATTTACCGCAGTTTATTTAACAACAAATTACATCTCGTCGTCATCTTCTTCCATGGCTAAACGCAGTTTTTTCATGGCATTTTTTTCTAACTGACGAACACGCTCAGCTGATACACCGTACTTATCAGCCAGTTCTTGCAACGTCGTTTTGTTGTCATCATCAAGCCAGCGTGCCCGAATAATGTCTTGGCTGCGCTCATCTAAGGAATCTAATGCATCAGATAGCCGATCAGTCGCGTGACTTTCCCAGTTATCATCTTCAATGGAACCTGCAAAATCCGATGATTTATCCTGCAAAAATAAGACTGGCGCAATTGGACCGCCGAAATCACCGCTATCGTCGTCATCTGACATATCAAATGCCATATCCTGTGCGGCCATGCGAGATTCCATTTCGCGGACATCTTTCGTGCTTACTCCAAGTTCTTCAGCAACCATATCCACTTCTTCTTGATTAAACCAACCAAGACGCTTTTTATTTTTTCTTAGATTAAAGAATAGCTTACGCTGAGATTTAGTTGTTGCAACTTTTACGATACGCCAATTGCGTAACACATATTCATGAATTTCTGCTTTGATCCAGTGAACCGCAAAGGAAACTAAGCGAACACCAACCTCAGGATTAAAACGACGCACCGCTTTCATCAAGCCGATATTTCCTTCCTGAATTAAATCCGCTTGCGGCAAACCATACCCCGCATAACTACGAGCAACATGAATAACAAAGCGCAAATGCGACAAAATAAGTTGCTTGGCAGCATCCAGATCACCGTGGTAATGCAGCCGTTCAGCAAGTTCCTTTTCTTCCTCAGCGGTAAGCATCGGGTAAGCATTAGCCGCCCTAACATAGGCTTCAATACTTCCTTGTGGAACAAGAGCTAAGGATTGCATATCTTTGGTCATTCAGATCCTCTATAAACAAAATGGAAAACAGATTGGTTTGATGTCGATAACCGTATTGGTTAATCATGAAGTAAACATAGAGTTTAGCAGTTTAACGGCATTAAATAAATTATATACAGGAATTGTTAACAGTAGGTCAATATAAGACAAAACAATCCAGACTAAGTTCACTTTTAAAATAAAGACCTAATAAAATCAAGGGCTAATAAGCATTCATTACCCATAACCCTCGATAAAAGCCACTAAAAACAATCTATTACTCTGGTGTAAAATGACGTAAATGTTGAAGTGTCGCCAACCATGCTGCAACCCAACCTACCATTGCAGATAATAAGAGGATCAATAATGACTCTTCCCACAATAGCCCTTCAATATTAAATTGAGTCCCAAACACACTTGCGACTTGCGCAACACCAGCCGATAACTGCCAAACCAGTAAGAAGGTCATAATTAAGGAGATTATGGCGCCTAAAGCCCCTAAAAAAAGCCCCCCATTTAAAAATGGCCTCATGATAAAACCATCAGTTGCGCCGATCAACTTCATCACATTGATCGTATCTCGTCGAGCAAAAATATTTAGCCGCACACTGTTACCAATTACAAGGAACAATGACACAATCATTAAAATACCAATCACGGAAGCAATGCTCCCCACCAAATTGGTTAATGATGCTAAACGCGCAAACCAGCTATCATCCATGCGAACTTCTTCAATACCATTCACTTGACTAACCCGGTCTCGAAGTGTGGTCAGTACCGTTGACCCTTCAAAGTCAATTTTTGGCGTTATGATCGCCACCGCAGGCAATGGGTTTTCTTCAAGCATATCAAGTGCGGTACTAAAACCAGACCAGCTACGAAATTCGCTCATTGCTTGGTCCCTTGAAAGGTAATTAACGTTTTCCACACCTTCAAGAGCCTGTAATTGAGTCACCACATTTTGACCACCTTGTTCATCAAGAGATTTATCCAGATAAACTGTGAGTTGTGGTGTTGGATACCACTGTGCTGCTGCTTGTGAGACGTTTTTCCACACAATATAACAAAGGCTTGGTAAAGCGAGTGAAATCGCTATCACCATCACCGTTAAAAAGGTGGCTAAAGGTTGCCTAAGCATATCGGCAAGTGCATTAAGCCACGAATAACGCCATTGCTCACGCCACCCGCCCTTTAGTGCTTTACTTTTCGATTGCATGGTGCGTTCTGGCCTGCCTTTACGGACATTCTTAGCCATGTTGACCTCCAAGCATGCGGCCTTCACTAAGTGTAAGAACACGATAGTTACGACGTTTAATCAATGCAATATCGTGTGTTGCCATTAATACCGTCACGCCAACGCGGTTAAACTCTTCAAATAAACGCATAATACCTTCCGATAGCTCGCCATCAAGGTTACCGGTTGGTTCATCCGCGAGTAACATCGTTGGTTTATTCACCACGGCTCGTGCAATACCCACTCGCTGCTGTTCCCCACCAGATAATTGGATAGGGAAATTTTTCGCTTTATCCAATAACCCAACTTTATCCAATGCAGCAGAAACGCGCCTACGAATATCTTCTGTACTCGCCCCAGAGATAATCAATGGCATCGCTACGTTATCATAAACAGTTCGATCAAATAGCAGGTGGTGATCCTGAAAAATCATGCCGATCTGCCTGCGCAGAAATGGGATCTCCCGATTCTTCAAGCGGCTAATATCGTGACCATTAAACAAAATGTGGCCCGCACTTGGGCGCTCAATGCCACATATTAGTTTAAGTAACGTACTTTTACCTGCGCCTGAGTGGCCTGTTAAAAATGCCATTTCCCCAGGTTGAATATGAAAATCAACCCCTTGGAGAGCTTGGCGGCCACCGCGATAAGCTTTACTAACGTGTTCAAAGCGGATCATCGAAAATTATTCCTCTCGGGCAAATAGAGCCTCGATAAAGTCATCTGCTTTAAATGGACGTAAATCTTCAATACCTTCACCAATACCAATGTAACGAATTGGAATACCAAATTGGTCTGCAATAGAGAAAATTACCCCACCTTTTGCTGTGCCATCGAGCTTAGTCAATGTGATACCAGTCAAACCAACAGCTTCATCAAAAAGTTTGGCCTGACTTACCGCGTTTTGTCCAGTACTCGCATCTAGCGTTAACATAATTTCATGCGGTGCGTTTTCATCCAATTTTTTCATCACGCGAACAATTTTCTTCAGTTCTTCCATTAAGTGTGATTTATTTTGTAAACGCCCTGCAGTATCAGCAATTAAGACATCAGCACCTTTAGCTTGCGCTGATTGAATTGCATCAAAAATAACTGAGGCTGGGTCTGCACCGGTGTGTTGAGCAACCACAGGGATTTTATTACGTTCACCCCACACTTGGAGTTGTTCAACCGCTGCGGCACGGAAAGTATCCCCCGCAGCTAACATGACGCTTTTCCCTTCCGACTGGTATTGACGTGCTAATTTACCAATCGTGGTTGTTTTACCCACTCCATTAACCCCAACCATTAGAATAACATAGGGTTTTTTATCTTCGATCACGAGTGGTTTATCCACTTTCGCTAAAATATCAGACATTTCCTCACGCAATTTGCCATATAAAGCCTCAGCATCTTTCAGGTCTTTACGGCTAGCATGCGCGGTGAGGTTATTAATAATTTTACGAGTGGTATCTACACCAACATCTGCAATTAATAATTGTTCTTCAAGTTCATCAAATAGGTCATCATCAATTTTCTTACCAGAAAATAACCCCAAAAAGCCTGAACCTAAATTTTGACGGGTCTTCAATAACCCTTTCTTTAGCCTAGCAAAGAAACCCTCTTTTTTGGGTTTTTCTTGTTCCGTTGGCGAATTATTTTTTTCTTCTTCTAAACGTAAGCGCTCGGCTTCGGCTTCTTGGCGTTCACGTTCTGCTTGTTCTTCTGCTAACCGTGCCGCTTCGGCTTCTTGACGTTCACGCTCTGCTTGTTCTTCGCTAACCGTGCCGCTTCGGCTTCTTGGCGCTCACGCTCTGCTTGTTCTTCCGCTAACCGTGCCGCTTCGGCTTCTTGACGTTCACGCTCTGCTTGTTCTTCCGCTAACCGTGCTGCTTCGGCTTCTTGACGTTCACGCTCTGCTTGCTCTTCCGCTAACCGTGCTGCTTCGGCTTCTTGGCGTTCACGTTCTGCTTGTTCTTCCGCTGCTTTAATCGTCGCTAAATCAGCTTGACGCTGTTGTTCTAAAGCCTCTTCTGCAGCCTGAATAGCGGCTAATTCTGCTTGGCGCTGGCGCTCCATTTCGACTTCAGCCACACGCATTGCCTCAGCTTCCAAACGCTCACGCTCCGCCTGCTCTGCTATGAGCCGTGCTTCTTCTGCCTTTTGGCGTTCAAGTTCTGCTTGTTCTTGGGCTGCCTGAATCGCCGCTATTTGTGCTTCACGCTCTTTTTCTGCTTGCTCAGTTGCTGTTTCAATTGCAGCTTGCTGTTCCTCATACTGACGCTGAGCTTCATCTTCAGCCGCTTTAATGGCGGCCTGCTCGGCTTGATGTTGTCGTTCTGCTTCTGCGGTTGCGATATCTATTGCAACTTCTTGCTCTTGCTGCTGTTTTTCAGCTTCGTCAGCCGTATTTGTTTGTTGATGGTCTGTTTTCTGAGTATCTTCTTCATTTTTACGACCAAACCCCAACCATGAAAAGAACCCTTTTTTCTTGTCTTTAGCCATTTGCCACTACACTCCTCGCGGTAAAAATATGGCACTCGATAATTAAATCGCGATAAAATTACATCCAGTCTACCATTTCATCGCTCAGCAACACATATCTGAAAGAAAAATCCTGAAAATTTAATCTAAATTTGGGTGTTAAAACTGTGAAAATAAAACGCTATAATTGAAATCCAACCAATAAGGAATAACAACACTGCAACTTATCGTCTGACAGGTATACAATAGTAACAATCAATTTTAAGTACATAAACCAGCTAAGTAGCAATAAATATTATGGCAAAAAAACCACAATCAGCCCCTTTAGGGCAAATTCGAATTATTGGTGGAAAATGGCGAGGCAGAAAACTACCTGTTCGCGATAGTGAAGGCTTACGCCCAACAACAGATAGAATAAAAGAAACCTTATTTAACTGGTTAATGCCTGTTATTCGTGATGCTCGCTGCTTAGATTGCTTTGCAGGAAGCGGGGCTTTAGGCTTTGAGGCTCTTTCTCGCTTTGCCCAGACTGTAACCTTTATTGAGCTTGATAAACAAAACGCACAGCTATTAGCCGAAAATAAAACCCGCTTGCAAGCCGATAATGCCTCTGTTGTCAATAATAATACCCTTAATATACTAAACCAATCAGGGGCCCCTTTTGATGTGGTTTTTATTGACCCACCATTTCGAAAAGGGTTACTTAATGAAACCATTCAATTATTAGAAAAAAACCAATGGTTAGCAGAAGAAAGCTGGGTATACATTGAGTCAGAAGCGGAGTCACCACTTACTGACATTCCAGCGAATTGGCAACTTCACCGCGAAAAAATAGCTGGGCAAGTTGCTTATCGTCTTTTCATCCGAACTTTACTTTAGGGAAAAAAACATGTTTATTAACATTGGACGCCTGCTGATGATTTGTGTTTGGGGCTTTATGGTATTTAACCTTATTCACCCATTCCCTAAGCCACTGAAATACTTTATGGATATTGCAATGGTGTTTATGGTTTTCATGCATGCACTGCAAACTATCTTTCTTAAAGCGACCCTCCCTAAAGGGGAGAAAATCTCAGGTTTAGTTCAACTACGAATTTTCTTTTTTGGGGTTTTTGAAATGCTAGCTATGCAGAAAAAAACCAAAGCCGCGTTGGAAGAAGCAAAGAAAAAACAGTCCGGCCAATAAGGCCCTAGGCTGGCTCAAAACGAACAAACCGCGTACCTTGCATAATAAGTTTACCTTCGCGGCCTAACTCAACGTCTTGGTATTGTTCTTCCGTTACAATAGTTTTGATTATTTCACCACTTGATAGCGTTTTGAAATAAATTTCATAACGAAAAGTTTCTGGAGAGACAACATCTCGCTCTCTAGAACGCATGTTAGGGTAAGGGTAATCTTTTTTATTATCGACTTTAACTAAATAAGTCACAGGCAAAGAGTTATCATTAATTTCATTTTGCTTGCGTTGGTCAAAAAAGCGCTTTGTTGCTAAAACAGCAATGATCGCAAGAACGATAATCAGTAATATTGGCTTATTCATAATGTGAATTTTGTTTAAAAAGTCAGTAACTGTAGTTTATCTTATTTATATAAATAGGACACGTTATCTAAGTAACCTAATCACTGTAGTTTCACTCATTGAACTTATAAGGATATGTGTATGATTAGTTGGCCATTCCTCGCTGTACTCTTTTCCGGTTGGTTGTATGTCGATGCAGCCTATCGAGGACCAGGGTGGCAACGTTGGTTATTTCGCCCTATTACACTGCTACTCTTACTACTCTGGGGGTGGAGTTCTGAGGATTTAAATATTCAAAACTACCTGATTTTAGCAGGCCTATTAGTTTCTCTAGTAGCGGATCTTTCTCGCATGTTATCTAGTGAACGCTTACTAACTTCAGTCGCATTGATGTTCTTGAGTTACCTGATTTATACCATTAGCTTTGGGATGCAATTAAATTTTGGCCTATTCTTACCTTGGCTAGCTGTCCCTCTGATTATTGCAGCCGTTACTCTTGTTTTCATTTGGGGAAAGCTCGAAAATCTACAGGCTATTGTTTTTGCGTCGTTAATCATGTGTATGATTATGGCATGGGTCGCAGGTGACCAGTACTTTGGGCTAGCTCGTAAATATAATTTTTCCATTATGATAGGGGCATCACTACTGTTCTTATCTAACTGTGTTTGGCTAATAGCACATTTCCGTATTCCATTTAAAGCCTCAAAAGCCGTTGTTGCCGCGCTCTATTTTATTGGACAATTCTTCATTGTTCGTGCCATTTATCTGTAACAACAACTCATTCAAGTCTCACGCCAATTGATAAAAAATGCTATTTGAGAATTTTATCAATTGGCACCTCTCTTTTAGTTTGACTCTGGAGTAGACTCCAAAGTGTAAGCTTATCTGCAATGATAGAATATCTTGTTTGATAAGGGGCACTTATGCACACACATACACATAAAGATACCCATGCGCATACGAGCAGTTGCTGCTCAAGCAATAGCAGCTGTTCATCCTCTATTGCGAATAACAGCAAAAAAGTTAGTAATGACTCACATACTCATGAACATAATAATGTGAAGGAATATCCTGACGATGACGAAGAATCTCATCAGCATTCTTCACATCAACACACAAGTCATGGCCACCAACACGGCACCAGCTGTGGGCTTAACACACAAACAATTAACGACGTTGAACCAACTCTAGAAGCGAAACAACGCTTTAGTTGGATCATCCGTGGTATGGATTGCCCAAGTTGTGCAAATAAAATTGAAACCGCAGTAAGACAAATTAATGAAGTTAAACAAGCTAAGGTGTTGTTTGCCACAGAAAAATTAGTTGTTGATGCAAATACTGACATCAGCACGGCAGTACGTTCTACTGTTGAAGCTGCGGGTTATGAATTACTTGAAGTTGGTAATAACAGTGCTGCGTCCCTTGCTCCTCAACAGAGTTTATTAAGTGAAGCTAAACCCGTCATTATCTTAGCCATTTTAATGGCCATTAGTTGGGGGATTGAGTCTTTCAATCCGCAAATTGGTAACATTGCTTTTATTTTAACTACCCTTTTTGGGCTATACCCTATTGCCCGTAAATCGTTACGTTTAATTCGTACAGGCTCCCCCTTTGCTATTGAAACATTAATGACCGTTGCAGCTGTCGGTGCAATATTCATTCAAGCAACTGAAGAAGCCGCGATGGTTATCTTGCTCTTCATGTTAGGTGAAATGCTGGAATCATATTCTGCAGGTAGAGCACGACGAGGTGTTAGCGCATTAATGGCTTTAGTGCCAGAAGATGCGGTCTTAATCAAAGATGGGGAAAAATCCACTATCCCTGTTGCGCAATTACGACCAGGCGACATTATTGAAATAGCCCCAGGTGGTCGTCTACCAACAGATGCTGTTTTGGTTTCGGGTTTTGCTAGCTTCGATGAAAGTGCACTAACAGGGGAGTCCGTTCCGGTTGAACGCAATGTTGGTGAGAAAGTTGCGGCGGGTTGTTTGTCTGTTGATAGAGCTGTTCAAATGGAAGTGGTGTCAGAACAGGGGCAAAATGCTATCGACCGCATTTTACAACTGATCGAGGAAGCAGAAGAACGCCGAGCACCTATAGAACGTTTTATTGACCGCTTTAGTCGTATATACACGCCAATCATTATGTTGATTTCAGCGTTAGTGATTGTCATTCCACCTATTTTCTTTGGTGCATTGTGGGAAACGTGGATATATCGAGGCTTAACATTGCTGTTGATCGGTTGTCCATGTGCTTTAGTCATCTCAACCCCAGCAGCTATAACCTCGGCACTCGCCACTGCAACTCGTCGTGGAGCATTAATTAAAGGTGGTGCAGCACTTGAGCAACTAGGTACTATAACAACAATTGCTTTGGACAAAACAGGTACACTGACAGAAGGTAAGCCTCATGTCACTAACTTAGTGCCAGCAGAAGGCATGACTGAAGGTGAATTAGTGCAAATTACCGCTTCTGTAGAAGTTGGCTCTCACCATCCTCTCGCCAAAGCTGTAGTTAATAAAGCAGAAGAATTATCTTTAACAGTTCTAGAAGCTCAAGAGCGCAAAGCATTAGCAGGGAAAGGGGTTGAAGGTTTCCTTAACAACAAGCATATTCTTGTTAGCGCACCGAATCGCCTTGATATCCCGTTAAATAGTGAGTGGCAAGGTAAAGTTGAAGCCCTAGAGGCCGAAGGGAAAACTGTCGTTGTCACGCTTGAAGATAGCCGTGTCATCGGTTTAACCGCTTTGCAAGATACGCTGCGTAATGATGCAACTGATGCAATGCATATGCTTAAAGCGCTTAATGTGAACGCCGTGATGCTAACCGGTGATAACCCACGCGCTGCTAGTGCAATTGCAAATCAGTTAGGTATGGAATACCGAGCAGGGCTATTGCCAGAAGATAAAGTCACTGCAGTCATGGAGCTTAACCGTAACCATAGTACCATGATGGTCGGCGATGGCATCAATGATGCGCCAGCAATGAAAGCGTCAAGCATTGGGGTGGCTATGGGAAGCGGAACTGATGTGGCTCTTGAAACCGCGGATGCGGCGTTAACCCACAACCGCTTAACCGGATTAGCTGAAATCATTGCGTTATCCCGTGCGACACGAAAAATCATTCGTGAAAACATCGCTATCGCACTTGGGTTAAAAGGTGTTTTCTTAGTAACCAGTTTATTAGGGATCACTGGGCTTTGGGTTGCAGTACTGGCCGACTCAGGTGCAACTGCACTGGTCACTGCAAATGCTGTACGGTTACTTCGAGTAAAATTACCTCAAGTGAAAAAATAGTGTTTCATCAGCTAATCAAAGCGCCCTTAGGGGCGTGTTTGTTTTTTAGAAGAAAAAATAACTCTAACCATTACAATATGTTAATTGCCATCTTGACTAAATATTTAGGACTAACTTCACCCCCATTCCATCCCAAACCCCGCTAGAATATCCCCTGAAAATAAGTCATGGTCATCACATTTTGGAAAGGCTAATTATGGGAAGGTTAATATGGTAAAAAGTCACAGCTCAACACCTCATGACTCTGCATTTAAAGGCTTTATGTCTAAAATTGAGAACGCTCGTGATTTTTTTGATATTCACCTACCAATGCATATTAAACAGTTATGTAATTTTGATACCTTGGCCATCACCAATTCTTCATTTATTGATAAGCAACTTCGCTCTCGGTTATCAGATGTTTTATACACTGTGGAAACACTACAGGGCGAAGGCTATCTTTATATGCTAGTTGAGCATCAATCAACACCTGATAAATTTATGGGATGGAGGATGATGTATTATGCATTTTCAGCAATGAATCAGCACTTACAACAAGGGCATCGTCATTTACCCTTAGTCGTCCCTATCTTGTTCTACCATGGGAAAGTCACTCCCTACCCGTATTCACAGCCATGGACCCATTGCTTTCCTTGGCCTGACATAGCCAATGATTTATATAGCCAACCATTTCCTGTCGTTGATATTACCGTTATTGATGACAATGAACTGGTGAATCACCGCAAGGTTGCCGTGATGGAATTAGCAATGAAGCATAAAGATTTACGAGAAAATGTTGAGAAAGTGACTACACTATTAGCTCAAGCGATGAACAATAATTATCATAACAATGATGACATTATTACAATTTTCAATTACTTATTTCTTACAATGGATTCACCTCATTTTAAAATTGTTGTCAGTCAACTTATCAATCAAATTGAAAATAACCAAGAGGCAATTATGAACATTGCACAACGCTTAAAAAATCAAGGAATGCAAGAAGGAATTGATATTGGTGTAAACCGAGGAATTGACATCGGTACAAATAGAAAACAACATGAAGTTGCCCTTAAAGGCTTAGAACTCGGGGCCAGTATTGAACTAATTAGCCAACTTACTGGGTTAAGCTACCAAGAAATATTGGACTTACAGCATACTTCATAAGTTAAATTTCAGTGATATTCTCAATCCCTGCCTTATGGCAGGAATTGGCATACTTAATATTACAACCCGCCCGCCTTTTTACGCAATAAATAACGGTAAGGTGTCGTTTCAGCTTCAACAGCCAATAATTCATGTTCCATAAAGCGGCAAAAACCTGGGATATCGCGGGTTGTTGCAGGGTCGTCAGCAATAATTAACAATGTTTCACCCTCAGCCATATTACGGACTGTTTTACGCACTAACATAACAGGCTCAGGGCAACGTAAGCCAAGTGTGTCAAGGGTTTTGCTCGCATTTGCAAATAAGTCAGACATAAAAACGCTTCTACTCAAAGTAATCAATGAGCCAATTATATAATAAAATTGCTCGCGATGAGTGAACAGTTTTGCTTTTGTTGCGCAACAAGCGTATGATGCGCAATTCCCGATTTAGGGATGTATTTCATGGGTTCCCTCACCCCATTGCGACTAAAAAGGTACAATATGTTTGATTTTACTGTGCGGCAAAAAGCCACCGCCTTAATCTGGCTATCTTTATTTCATGTACTAATTATCACTTCAAGTAATTACCTAGTGCAGTTGCCAATTAATATTTTGGGCTTCCATACCACTTGGGGTGCATTTACTTTTCCATTTATTTTTCTTGCTACAGACCTAACCGTTCGTATTTATGGCGCACCACTTGCCCGTAGAATTATTACTGCTGTAATGTTACCTGCATTACTGATTTCATACGTTATTTCAGCGTTATTTTTCCAAGGTGAATGGCAAGGTTTTGCATCTTTATTTGAATTTAACTTATTCGTTGCGCGTATTGCTGCAGCAAGCTTTATGGCTTATGTCCTTGGGCAAATATTAGATGTTGGTGTATTCAACCGGTTACGGCAAAATGCACGCTGGTATGTAGCGCCTGCTTGTGCCATGTTTTTTGGTAACCTGATTGATACTATTGCATTCTTCTTTATTGCATTTTTCCGCAGTAGCGACCCATTTATGGCCGCAAATTGGGTTGAAATTGCTTTGGTTGATTATGTCTTTAAACTACTTATTTGTATGCTGTTTTTCTTACCTGCTTATGGGGTTCTGTTAAACCTAATCTTAAAGTACTTCTTTAATAATGCAGATAAAAAGCAATTAATTCGTCAACATTGAAAATAAAAAAGGAGATAGCTAAATGCTATCTCCAAAAGGGTTAAACTGAGCTAAAACAAAGAATAACACCCCTACAATTCAATAAATTCCGTGAATATTCCGTATAATTTTTAATTATTGAATATTCTCAATATTTCAATTCACAGTTAAATCACCAACGAAGCCAACACCACACAAGCCTCATTCCTCTTAATTCTCTAAATAATTCGTGTTGTGGCTAGGCGGCAAATGAGCGAAACCCTAGGGGCATACACAAGTATATGACTAGGGGTCGCGAATGAAGCTAACAACGCCACAGCGCGAAGTATGACGAGAATTTTATAATGCGCGTGCTAAGAGCGAAATAGGATGCTCACACTTTTTGCTTGTCGACATTTCAATCTGCCATTTACATGTTTCACAGTCAGTGATCACCATATCGACACCACTGTCTTCAATTTGGCGGAACAGGCCTGCCCCAATACCTTGAGAAACTTCATAGTTTTCTTTTTTAAAACCATAAGTCCCAGCAATACCGCAACACTGTGAATCCAGTACAATCAACTCAACACCGGGTACTCGTTTAATCAGCTCTAATGTGTAGGAAGTCCAGCCCATTTTTTCCATATGACAAGGTGTATGATAGGCTACTTTTAATGGGGTATGTTTCAACTTAAGTTCACGCCCCTCTTCCAGTAGGCGATAAATATAGCGTGTTGCCAGCTCAATATTGTCACGCATCTTAGAAGTATCAACATCAAGAACATGGGTATATTCATCGCGAATAGTAAACGTACAGGTGGAGGATGTTGCAACGACTGGAATATGCTTTTCAAGGATAGTTTCTTGCAATGATTCCAAATTCACATTAGCTTGGCGTTTCGCTTGTTTCATAAAGCCATTAGCAATCAATGCGACACCGCAGCATTTTTCACGTTTAAGAAGCTGTACCCCAATGTTCATACCATTAAACACTTTAATCAGGTCTTTACCTAATTGAGGATGGTTGTAATTTACATAGCAACCATGAAAAAATGCCACCTGTTCTTCAAATTTTGCTTGCTCCGCAGCCTGTTTGGAATACCAACGACGGAAAGTCCCAAAAGAGTATTTTGGTAACTCGCGACGATGGTCGATTTTCAATGCCTTATCTAATATTTGGCGTACAGGTTTCAGGCCAGTGATCGTATTCACAACAGGTGCAAATGGCGTTGATAACGACCCCATTAAATCAGTATGGCTGAGGATAGCATCCCGGATTTTCGGTTTTTGCTGGCTATAAGTGTTGCGCGCACGTGCAATAATGTCACCAATTTTAACATCTGAAGGGCAAGCAACCTCACAACGCTTACAGTTAGTACAATATTTCAGCGCTTCATCATAAAGCATTGGGTCTTTTAAGCGTAAACGCTCGCCATCTGGACCTGCTTGTTTTGGCCCTGGGTACAATGGATTAACTTTTGCAACAGGGCAATAAGTAGTACACACCGTGCATTTAATACAGCTTTCAAAGCTCGTATCGAGAATACTCATTGTGCCACCTCCGCCTGCATGGCTTCATTTTTACTTATTTCTCCAATAATTTCATTTGCAGCAAATAATGCGCTAATCATTGAAACCCCAGCGCCACATCCTTGGGTTAGTGGATCAAAACCACCTAATACAGCACCAGCAACATAAAGGTTGTTAATGGTTATGCCCCCTTTTTGAGCGCGCAATTTACCATCTGTTTTTACACCAAAGGCCATATATGGCTGAGAGGCAAAAAACTGTTTATTTGTCCATTTGGCACGTTCAGAAATATCACACAAATCTAATTCCATAAGTGGCTCATAAACGCGGTCAAACTCAGCTACCAAGCCATTATTAAAAAAGCTGCCGGTGGCTAAAACAAAGTGTTTTGCCTTTAAAGATATATCGCCGTGATTGCGTGTTTGAATAGATTCAACTCTTCCATTAATACAATTCACTGACGTTACCTTGTCCCCAGGCATAACGATACCGCCTTGACGACGAAATTGACGTAATAAGCATTCATGCAAGCGAATCCCCAACAAGGATGGTGGCAATGTTGGCAATAAATACAGGGGCTTACCTAACCTTCTTTGTAGCTCTAATACTGGTTCCTCACTATCAAGACCTATGCAAGCGGGCAAAAATACGGCTTCCGCATCAACAACTAAAGGCGAAATCTCCTCAATAATTTGCGTCATATTTTCGGTTCTATCTAACCAACGAGCAACATTGACAGCTCGAAATTCGCTTGGGTTTTCTCTTAAACGATCCAATAGTGGCAAGTGCACATAATGAGCGTTTGCTGATAGCCCTTCACGCTGCAATTCATCAGCCACCATCTGTGGTTGAAAATCCAAAAAACCTTCAATCCCCACAACCGCAATTTTGCCTATATCCATTTTTTGATGTAAAGAAGCTGTAGGAACAACCTCAGGGCTTAACCACGTCATACGCTTATGACCCAATGGTGTGATGCGATAATGATTTTCTTCACAAGAGCCTTTTAAACGAATACCAGTTTGTTGCAGGATAGACTCTGCCATTTGCGCTAATACAGCAACTTGCGCCTCCCCTATCAGACTATAAGGGTGTGTTGGCGCTTGTGCTTTCAGTGCGCTTAACATCGATAAGGGTTTTTCAGCGACTTGTCCATCAGGTAAATGGGTTAATAAATCGAGTGAACCGGAGGAAAAATGTAAGGCATTTTGCCCTGCGCTCACAATGGCGCATGACAAACCTGATTGAGTGAGGCGAATACCACAAAGTAACCCAGCAAGGCCTCCCCCCATAACAACAGCATCATATTTCATTATCCGCCTCCTCCTTCTGAGGTGCTTTAGCCAGCGTTGCCTCATTCATACCGCACAAACCGTGATAAACCCAACTGGTAAACTCGCTTTCACGTAATGCATCACCCCACGCAATTGGACGAATGCCTTTCCAACGTTCATTTAAGAAATGACCTAACTGTTGCTCAGTTTCATGGGGCGTTGTGACATTAAAGCGATTTAACAGCCCTGCGGCACGACAGGCGCATAATTCTCCTTGGCAAGTTCCCATTCCCACACGAGTACGGCGTCGTAAATCAAGTAGATTATTTACTGTTAGTGAATTAACAGCATAACGAACTTCGCCAGCAGTCACCGCCTCACATTCACAAACTAAACTTTTATCTAACCTATCAGTGCTTAAAATCGCAGAAGCACGATCTCCATGACGATAAACTGCAGAGCCGCGAATAGGAGCTGGAATTGAAACAACATTGCGTAATGCTTCTTCCGCGCTATGTTGTGAGCCTGGAAGCGCCGCTTCAGCAGTCGTACACTTCTCATTATGACCTAACTTTTCACAAACCTTATCGGTAGCCCATTCAGCCATCAACCGATAAGTCATTAATTTACCGCCAGTAATAGTGATAAACCCTTCCAAGCCATCACGTTTTGCATGGTCTAACAATACGATCCCTCGGCTTACATTACGCCCTGAAGGGTCATCATCACTAGCAACTAATGGGCGAACGCCTGCATAAGCACGCAAAATGCGCGTTTTCGCCAGTGCGGGGGATAACATAGAGCCTTCGCGGATCAAAATATCCACTTCTTCAGGCGTGACATACATGTTATCAATTTGGTCATATTCAATATGAGTTGAGGTGGTGCCGATCAAGGAAATAGTATCACCAGGCACAAGAATATCGGCGTCCGCAGGCTTGCGGCAACGGTTTATTACCATATTGTTTAATCGATGACCTAAAATCAATAAAGCCCCTTTTGCGGGGAACATTTTAATTTTTAGATCGCCATATTCTGCAATTTTTTGCCCCCAAATTCCCCCCGCATTAACAACAATTTCCGCATAAATATCGTATTGTTTTTTTGCTTGATGGTCATAAACGGTAACACCGCGCACAGTATCCCCGTTACGAATGAGGCCAATAACCTCATGATAAGTTAATACCTTAGCGCCATGCTCTCTAGCATCAAGCATATTCGCTGCGGTTAAACGAAATGGGTCAACAGTTCCATCTGGTACACGAACTGCCCCAATAAGCTGAGGGTTAACTGAAGGTTCAAGACGGATGGCTTGAGCAGGGTCAATTGCTGTTGCATCGATTCCGGCTGCTTGGCAGGCTGTAATAAACTTTTGCTGATAGTCTAAACTATCCTCAGGTAACGTAATGAACAAACCATCTGTGCGCTCAATACAATGATGCGCAATGCGTTTCAATATTTTGTTTTCTTCAATACATTCTTTAGCTGATTCACTGTCCGTTACTGCATAACGTGCACCGCTATGTAGTAAACCGTGGTTACGTCCTGTCGCCCCCGTTGCAATATCATGCCGCTCAAGTAAAACCGTTCTTAGACCTCGGCGAGCGCAGTCACGAGCGACTCCTGCACCTGTTGCGCCACCACCAATTATGATGACATCCGTTTCAGTCACAGATGAGCCATTCATGTCGCATTCCTCACATTAATAAACATTTCTATAATCAGTACAAGTATAGATTCTATTTTTATAATCTATTACTAAATATAGACCAGAAATGCGACCAATGTTTGATAAGGAACAAAAACGAAAGTGATTGGTACATTTTTAGCGTTGAAAACAACAAATACGTGATGTAAATCACAAAATAATTAACAATTATGGTTCCATTCTATTCACAAATGTCATTTACTATGCAACCTCATAAACAAAATCAATAATTGTGCGTTGGATTACAGATAAATTGTTTTCTAACGACTACAATTTAGAGCAATTAAGAAAATAAAAACTCTTAAATTACTCGATTATTTTCGTTTTTGTTACTTCACCAATAATAAACACTCAATGATTTTCTTAAAAAGAGAAGGAATGAGTGAATAAATAATTTAGCATGCCATCGGAGGCGTATATGTTAAGCATTTTTAAACCAGCACCTCACATACAGAGGCTGCCAGCTGACAAGATAGACCCTGTCTATCGTAAGCTTCGCTGGCAGATCTTCATGGGTATTTTCTTTGGTTACGCAGCGTATTATCTAGTCCGAAAGAACTTTGCGTTAGCGATGCCATATCTTGTTGAACAGGGTTTTTCAAAAGGTGACCTTGGTTTCGCATTATCCGGTATTTCAATTGCCTACGGCTTTTCTAAATTTATCATGGGGTCATTCTCTGACCGTGCGAACCCGCGCTACTTCTTACCCGCAGGTCTGATCCTAGCCTCTTTAGTCATGTTAGTTATGGGCTTTGTACCATGGGCGACTTCTAGCATCATGGTCATGTTCGTTCTATTGTTCCTTTGTGGTTGGTTCCAAGGTATGGGTTGGCCTCCATGTGGGCGTACAATGGTTCACTGGTGGTCACAAAAAGAACGCGGTGGTATCGTTTCTGTTTGGAACTGTGCCCACAACGTTGGTGGTGGTATCCCGCCATTGCTATTCATGTTAGGTATGGCATGGTTTAACGACTGGAAAGCTGCTCTGTATATGCCTGCATTGGCTGCTATCCTTGTTGCGATTATCGCATTTGCATTAATGCGCGATACACCACAATCTTGTGGTCTTCCACCTATCGAAGAATACAAAAACGACTATCCAACAGACTATAAAGAGTCTGATGAACAAGAGCTAACCGCAAAAGAAATCTTCATGAAGTATGTCTTCCCTAACAAACTGTTATGGATGATTGCGATTGCCAACGTATTTGTTTACTTATTACGTTACGGTGTTTTGGACTGGTCTCCGACTTATCTGCGTGAAGTAAAACACTTCGCTATGGATAAATCTTCATGGGCCTACTTCTTATATGAATACGCAGGTATCCCAGGAACACTTCTGTGTGGTTGGATGTCGGATAAAGTTTTCCGCGGTAACCGTGGTGCAACAGGTGTGTTCTTTATGACCTTAGTAACCATCGCAACTATCGTATTCTGGATGAACCCAGCGGGTAACCCAAATATTGATATGGCCTGTATGTTGGTCATCGGTTTCTTAATTTATGGCCCGGTGATGTTAATTGGTTTACACGCACTTGAACTGGCTCCGAAAAAGGCGGCAGGTACAGCAGCAGGCTTTACTGGCTTGTTCGGTTACCTCGGGGGTTCAGTTGCGGCAAGTGCTATCGTCGGTTACACCGTTGACTTCTTCGGTTGGGACGGTGGCTTCGCTGTCATGATTGGTGGTTCAGCATTAGCGGTTGTTCTACTGTTTATCGTGATGTTAAGCGAAAGCAAACATAAACGTGAATTAGCAAACTCACAATAAGCATTCATCAAATGTTCATTGTTAATCGCTAGACTCGTGGGCTATATCAAAAAATGATGTAGCCCATTTTTTTTATCCAATTAAAGTGCCAAGGAGATATAATCATGAACTTTCCATTAAAAACATTGGTGGCAAGTATGGTTTTAGTGATGTCAGTGTCTGCCGTAGCTCAAGCTTCAGGTAAAGTCGTCATTGCACATCGTGGTGCAAGTGGTTATTTACCCGAACATACTCTACCCGCTAAAGCAATGGCTTACGCACAAGGTGCAGACTTTCTTGAACAAGATTTAGTCATGACAAAGGATAACGAGCTTGTGGTGTTACACGACCACTATCTTGATCGGGTTACAGATGTTGCCGAACGTTTTCCAGATCGTGCTCGCAAAGATGGCCGTTACTATGCGATAGACTTTACGCTGGATGAAATTAAATCTCTTAAATTCACTGAAGGGTTTGATATTGTTGATGGCAAGAAAGTCCAGAGTTACCCGAATCGTTTCCCAATGGGTAAATCAGACTTTCGTGTTCATACATTTCAAGAAGAAATTGAGTTTGTTCAGGGCTTAAACAAATCCACAGGTAAAAATATTGGTATTTACCCAGAAATTAAAGCACCTTGGTTCCATCAACAAGAAGGGAAAGATATCACTAAAAAAACACTAGAGGTGCTAAAAGCATATGGCTATACCAACAAAGACTCTAATGTTTACCTACAATCGTTTGACCCAAATGATCTAAAACGGATTAAAAACACATTGATGCCTGAAATGGGGATGGATCTTAAGTTAATTCAGTTGATCGCTTACACGGACTGGAATGAAACTCAAGAACAAAAACCAGATGGTACTTGGGTTAACTATAATTACGACTGGATGATGAAACCTGGTGCAATGAAAGAAATTGCCACATACGCTGATGGTATTGGCCCTGATTACCATATGCTAATCGATGAAGAGTCTACCCCAACTAATATCAAAGTGAATGATATGGTAAAAGAAGCCCATGAAAACAAAATGGCAGTTCACCCATTCACCATTCGTGTCGACAAGCTACCTAAATATGCAAAAGATGGGCAGCAGCTTTATGACATCATCTATAACCAAGCAAATGTTGATGGTGCCTTTACCGACTTCCCTGATTTAGGCGTTAAATTTCTAGAACAACAAAAATAGCTTTTATTGGTTGTAAAACAATAATGCAGCCATCTGGCTGCATTATTAGAAACGGTTTATTTCGCTGTTACGCAATAGTAACGGGAAACGCGATGACATCGCTAATCTTTTCTGCATTTAATGCCATCATGATTAACCTATCAACCCCAACAGCAACGCCTGAGCAATCAGGTAAGCCGTGCTCAAGCGCTGACAATAAATGCTCATCAATAGGCTGAATAGCTAACCCCATTGCCGCACGCTTACGGTTATCTTGCTCAAAGCGTTGGCGCTGTTCACTGGCATCGGTTAATTCATGGAAGCCATTCGCTAATTCCATCCCTTTGTAATACACCTCAAAACGCTCTGCTACCCGGTGATCTTCTGTGCTAATCACAGCTAACGAAGCTTGAGTCGCCGGAAAATGATAAACCACTGCCGGCCTTTCTTTACCAATATGAGGTTCAACCCCCATGGTAAATAACAACTGCAATAAGGTATCTTTATCTTCTTCGTTATCAGCGATATTGCTTAAATCTAAGCGTGCAGCGACTTCTCGTAACTCACTTTTCTCTGCTGAAAGTGGGTCAATATCCAGATAACGTAAAAATGCTTGCTGATAAGAAAGCAGCTCGGCACTTTCGCATTCTAAAACCTGTTGTAATAAGTCATCAACTTCATTGATTAAACGGTACATATCGAAATGTGGGCGATACCATTCAAGCATGGTAAATTCAGGGTTATGGTGCCTCCCCGCCTCTTCATTTCTAAAGCTTCGACCTAATTGGTAGATAGGCCCACTACCCGCAGCGAGTAAGCGTTTCATATGATATTCAGGGCTTGTCATCAAATATAAATTCAGCCCCTGTGCGGCTCCAGGGCCAACAAAACGCGTTTCAAATGGAACAAGATGAATGTCAGTTACAGTTGCCTGACTCATTGCAGGTGTTTCGACCTCAAGTACACAGCGATCAGTAAAAAAACGCCTGATTTCCGCAATAATTTTTGCGCGCTGTAGCAGGTTAGCGATGGGGGCGGTTGGCTGCCAGTTCGCTATATCACTCATGAAGATGACTCCAAAATAAACTTAGTCGTGCAGTGTACCCACCTCACCTGCAACACTCAATGAATTTACACTGATAAAGCATAATTATCTGGGTAAAAAAACATGATTGCTTACGGGCCGTGTTAGACACTAAAGATGAGTAAAGAGATGCTGATTATCACCTGCTTTACACGATTAGGCAAAGTCTTTACTTTTTAGTAGAAATGGTACCGCTTGTACTAGAATGAACAAAAGAATAAAAAGAACACAAAACATGATTATTTCTTATGTTATGTGACACAACTGTTAATAAAAAAACGAAACGATTCGCTTTCTCAACTTATTTTAGAAATTAAACAATAAAATAAAATTTATCTGCAAAATAAATAGTGAAGCCGCTCGCAAATAAATATTCAATATGAATTAAAATATTCAGCGATAATAACAATATTATTCACTTAAAGTTGATAAAACCCGAGTATTCCACTTGGTTTTATATACTATAATAGTATGTAAATTTAATGATAATTATTTGAAATTCCTTTTTATTCACTGTTAACAAACTAAAAAAACATAAAATGTAAAAACAATTTATAAAAAGAAGATCAAGATCACACTTTATTGCTAATTTTGGCTAAAACCCCCCTCTATATCAAATTTATCTTGGGGACTATTCGTTATAATTCACAGCATGATAAGTCATTATTAGCTATTATATTATTTACTATTAAAAAACAGATATTTTGTCGTTTAGCCCAAAGTTAAATGACAAATGACATAGCTAATTATCAAAAGTATTTAAAAGAATTTATCAATTTACACTTGAACAATGGAGAAGCGCAGTGCAAACCTTCAATGCCGATTTAGCGATTATCGGGGCCGGGGGCGCAGGCTTACGTGCAGCAATTGCTGCCGCTGAAGCAAATCCCAATATCAAGATTGCTCTGGTCTCAAAAGTATACCCAATGCGTAGCCACACAGTGGCCGCAGAGGGGGGATCAGCTGCAGTTACTCAGGCTCATGACTCCTATGACTATCATTTTAATGATACTGTTGCTGGTGGGGACTGGCTGTGTGAGCAAGATGTCGTCGATTATTTCGTCGAACATTGCCCTACAGAAATGACCCAACTAGAACTATGGGGTTGCCCGTGGAGCCGTAAACCAGATGGTTCAGTTAACGTCCGCCGCTTTGGTGGGATGAAAATTGAACGTACATGGTTTGCTGCCGATAAAACCGGCTTCCACATGCTCCATACGTTATTCCAGACATCATTAAAATATCCGCAAATTCAACGTTTTGACGAGCATTTTGTTCTAGATATCATTGTCGATGAAGGTCAAGCTCGTGGCCTTGTTGCACTTAACATGATGGAAGGCACCAAAGTTCAAATCCGTGCGAACTCTATCGTTATGGCAACAGGTGGGGCTGGTCGTGTTTATCGTTACAATACCAACGGTGGTATCGTAACAGGCGATGGTATGGGGATGGCATTTCGCCATGGGGTTCCACTACGAGACATGGAATTCGTGCAATATCACCCAACGGGTCTGCCAGGTTCAGGTATCTTAATGACCGAAGGTTGCCGTGGTGAAGGTGGTATCCTTGTTAATAAAGATGGCTACCGTTACTTGCAAGATTATGGAATGGGGCCAGAAACACCGCTCGGCAAGCCTGAAAATAAATATATGGAACTGGGTCCTCGTGACAAAGTTTCTCAAGCCTTCTGGCACGAATGGCGTGCAGGTCGCACCATTAGCACACACCGTGGTGATGTTGTGTATCTGGATCTTCGCCACCTTGGTGCAGAAAAACTGCATGAACGTTTACCATTTATTTGTGAATTGGCGAAAGCCTACGTGGGTGTTGACCCAGTCACAGACCCTATTCCTGTTCGCCCAACGGCTCACTACACCATGGGTGGTATCGAAACAGATCACAATACTGAAACCCGTATTAAAGGCCTGTTTGCAGTGGGTGAATGTTCGTCTGTCGGCTTACACGGCGCAAACCGTTTAGGCTCTAACTCACTCGCTGAGCTAGTAGTATTTGGTCGCTTAGCCGGTGAACAAGCTGCCCGCCATGCTGCTGAGGCAACGCCAGCCAATGCAAATGCTATCGAAGCCCGTACTCGTGATATCGAAGCTGACCTCAGCAAACTCATGAACCAAAAAGGGAAAGAGAGCTGGTCGAAAATCCGTGATGAAATGGGTATTTCAATGGAAGAAGGCTGCGGTATCTACCGTACTCCTGAATTAATGCAAAAAACGGTTGATAAGATTGCTGAACTGAAAGAACGCTTCAAAAATGTCGAAATTACCGACCATAGCAGCGTCTTTAATACTGACCTACTGTACACCATTGAATTAGGCTTTGGCCTTGATGTGGCGGAATGTATGGCTCACTCTGCAATCAACCGTAAAGAATCACGTGGTGCACACCAACGTTTAGATGAAGGCTGTACTGAGCGTGATGATGTGAATTTCCTTAAACATACTTTGGCATTCTATAACCCTGAGGGCTCCCCTCGTTTAGAATACAGTGATGTGAAAATCACGAAATCTCAGCCAGCTAAACGTGTTTACGGTGCCGAAGCTGAAGCTCAAGATAAGGCGAAGAAGGAGCAAGCTAATGGATGATATGAAACACCTAAAAATGGAGATCATGCGTTACAATCCGGAAACGGATAGTGAACCCCATTTGGTGACGTATGATGTCCCTTACGATGAGCAAACTTCTTTGTTAGATGCGTTAGGCTATATCAAAGATAACCTTGCTCCAGACCTGTCTTATCGTTGGTCTTGTCGTATGGCTATCTGTGGTTCTTGTGGCATGATGGTAGATAAAGTCCCTAAACTGGCTTGTAAAACCTTCCTGCGTGAATACCCACAAGGTATGAAAGTTGAGCCGTTAGGTAACTTCCCAATCGAGCGTGACCTTGTTGTTGATATGACTCACTTTATTGAGCGTTTAGAAGCAATCAAACCCTATATTATTGGGAATGATCGCAAACCATCTGAAGGCCCAAATAAACAAACGCCTGCACAGATGGCTAAATACCATCAGTTCTCAGGTTGTATCAACTGTGGTCTGTGCTATGCAGCTTGCCCACAATTTGGACTGAACCCAGAGTTCATCGGACCAGCCGCGATCACATTGGCAGAGCGCTACAATTTAGATAACCGAGACCATGGTGCGAAAGAGCGCATGACCTTGTTAAATGGTGACAACGGTGTCTGGAGCTGTACGTTTGTAGGCTACTGCTCTGAAGTCTGTCCTAAGCATGTCGACCCTGCAGGCGCTATCCAGCAAGGTAAAGTTGCCAGTGCGCAAGACTTTGTTATCGCCATGCTGAAGCCACGATAAGGAGAATTGAAGTCATGACTACGAAACGTAAACCCTATGTCAGAGAAATGAAGGGCGACTGGTGGCAAAAGCTCGGTTTTTACCGCTTTTACATCATGCGTGAAAGCACCTCCGTTCTTCAGGTCTGGTTCAGTATTTTAGTCCTGTATGGGGTGTTTGCGCTTAAAAGCGGTCCTGAGTCTTGGGCTGGCTTTGTTGGTTTTTTAAGTAACCCAATTATTCTTATTATTAACATCATTACGTTAGCTGCAACGCTGCTACATACCACAACGTGGTTCAACCTTGCACCTAAAGCTGTCAGTATTATTGTTAAAGATAAGAAAATGTCTGATGAGCCTATCGTTAAAGGCTTTTGGGCTGTCACGATTGTCGTCACTGCGGCAATTTTAGCTATCGCATTGTTATTTTAATCGAAGGAGAATCTGATGAATCTAACGCCTAAACGTTCCGATGAGCCGATTTTCTGGGGGTTATTTGGTGCTGGTGGTATGTGGAGTGCTGTAATTGGCCCCGCAATTATCATCCTGTTAGGGATTTTAATTCCACTAGGTGTCGCACCAGAAATGCTTAGCTATGAACGCATTATGGCATTTTGCCAAAGCTTTATCGGCCGCGTTTTCTTATTACTGATGATTATTCTGCCGGTATGGTGTGGTATGCACCGTATTCACCATACACTGCATGATTTTAAAATCCATGTCCCTGCAACTAAATGGGTTTTCTATGGCGGCTCAGCGATCATTAGTGTGATCGCAGTTATCGGTGTTTTCACTCTGTAATTGCGAACCTAACAAAATATACATACCCCATTAGCTATTGAGTAATGGGGTATTTTTTATTTAAATAGTGGTATTTTTAAATCATAGATGAATATATTTATCCATCGCTTATAAACAAGAAAACCTTCTATTTTTACGCCTATACACCCTTTTAGCCACCTTAAACTGCATAATTCCAAAGCTAAAAAACATTCAGAATAACCTGAAGTTAAATCAAAACCTTACTTGCTATGATCAATACTACCTTTTAGAAAAGTCATTAATTATCAAATATCAATGTATTAATCATACCCCTCTAAGAATAAAGGGTAGCATTCACACATTCTTTATTTTTATCAATATTCTTATGTTAGGAGAAATTTAAATGGAATTTAAAACTCTATTTGTTGCACTATTAATTTCGAGTGCATTCGTATTACCCGCACAGGCTGATTCCTTTTCCGTTAAAAAAGAATCTTCCAACCAAATGCCAACCGAAACAGAGTTGTATAATGATTGCATAAAGTCTAATACTTACAGTTATTTACCAACACCTGGTGAACCCCAGTCTTCCGTAAATAAAAAACGTGCAAAAAGAAAAGCAGCCGTAGAAAAAAAATGTAAATGTGTGGCTCCACGCGAATATAAGCTGTTAAAAGATATAGTAGGAAATGACCTCAATTCTTTTACGGCAAAAATGCAAGCCGATGAACAACTCGCGATGGCAACAGCTAAAAAATTGGTAGAACAAAAACGCCAAATTGAAAAACAATGTTCTAAATAAATCCATCACTCGCACAAATCCCCCCTATTGTGCGAGCCTAAAAACACAGACACCTTATCACTGCTTTTCGAAACCATTAATCAATGCTTCTAAACCAAATAAAAAAGCCTCTGTGCCATCATCTTGATCCATAATTTGCAAAGCATCTTTTAATAGTCGAGGTATCGTATCATCTGCTATTTGTTGCCTATCATTAAGTGCTGCGATATGTTCTTGCTGCTCTAACACAGAACCTAACGTAAAATGACCAACCGCGCTTATGGCATATAACCCACATTTTAATGAAAAACCATTGTCCACCATAAACTGCAACTGCATTTCTACGGTGTCATATTGGTCTGAACTCGGGCGAGTCCCTAAATGCACTTTTGCGCCATCACGGTAACTTAATAATGCATCACGAAAGCTCAATGCATTATTACGTAAAAATTGTTGCCACGTTTCCCCAACTGTGGGTAATGAATGACGATGATTACGCTTTAGCATTTCAACAGATAATGCATCCAACAATGTGCGCTTGTTCTTCACATGCCAATATAGTGTAGGCTGCTCTACGCCCAGTTTTTGAGCTAATTTTCGCGTTGTCAGCCCTTCCATTCCCACTTCATTTAGCAACTCTAATGCCACTGTGATGATGGTTTCTTTATCTAATCGCGCCATACTGCCCTCTCTTTTTTTCTATTGACACTCTATCACTGATAGGGATATATTCCAACTCTATCAATGATAGAGAGAAAACGATGAATAAATTTGCGATCACCGCTTTAACGATCACCGCCCTAGATGCTATGGGGATCGGCTTGATCATGCCTGTATTGCCTACATTGTTACGTGAATACGTGTTGGCTGAAAATTTAGCAAATCATTACGGTATCCTGCTGGCACTATATGCCATCATGCAGGTTTTTTTTGCTCCTCTACTTGGCAAATGGTCTGATAAATTCGGGCGCCGACCAATATTACTACTATCCCTTGCAGGCGCTGCTGTGGATTACACTTTGCTTGCATTATCTAGCTCACTTTGGATGCTATACGTTGGGCGATTAATTTCTGGATTTACTGGCGCAACAGGTGCGGTCGCCGCTTCTGTTATTGCTGACAATACTGCTTCACAAGAGCGTACTAAGTGGTTTGGACGCTTAGGGGCGGCTTTTGGTGTCGGGTTAATCTCTGGCCCTGCAATTGGCGGCTTTACAGGGCAATTCTCAACTCATCTTCCTTTTATTATTGCTGCCATTTTAAATGCGCTCTCTTTTTTAGTTATTATGTTGATATTTAAAGATAATAAAATCAAAAATACTGAAAAAAACACCACAGAAACAGCAGAGAATTCGCGACCTTTCCTGCAAGTGATCAAGCCAGTCATACTATTGTTATTTATCTTTTTTATGACTCAAATGATAGGGCAAATTCCAGCAACGACATGGGTGTTATTTACGGAACATCGTTTTCAATGGGGCAGTATGGAGGTCGGCCTATCTTTAGCGGGGTTAGGCATCATGCATGCCTTGTTCCAAGCATTTGTAGCGGGCGCAATCGCCAAGAAATTCAATGAAAAAGTGACGATTATTGTGGGCTTTGTTGTTGATGGAGCAGCATTCATTATTTTGTCATTATTGACAAAGGGTTGGATGATTTACCCTACATTAATCTTACTCGCCGGCGGCAGTATTGCGCTACCAGCCTTACAGGGGTTAATGTCAGCTCAAGTCAATCAAACTAACCAAGGTAAGCTACAAGGCGTTCTAGTCAGCTTAACCAATACGACGGGGGTGATCGGCCCATTATTATTTAGCTTTATTTTTGGTCAAACACTGGCAAGTTGGGATGGCTGGATATGGATGATTGGTGCGATAATGTATGTTTTATTGATTGTATTTATTTTATCTTTTTATAGAAGCACCAAAAAGATAGTTAAAATAGCGAAGCTACCAGCGAGCTAAGTTTTAGCATATCAATATTAAGTGCTATGATACCCCTATCAGATTTGCTTTTAGCACAAGATATTAAGAGACAAACCCTATGACATTACCCCCTAAAAAACCAAGAACAAAACCTGCGGAAGAAAGGCTAGATGACCTAATGAATGCAGCGGAAAAACTGTTTCTTTCTAAAGGGTTTGTGAGTACCACCGTCAGCGAAATTGTTTTATCAGCTGATGTAGCAAAAGGGACCTTTTATCATTATTTTCAATCTAAAAATGATATCATGGAAGCCCTGCGCACACGCTATATGGACTGGTATTTAGGCCATATTCAAACGGCTTTAGATAGCCAAACAAGCGCCTGTGAAAAATTAAAAGCATGGTGCGAAAATAGCGTCAAATACTATGTCGAAAAACAAAATATTCACGACATGTTATTTCATGACGAATACCACGGCCGCAGCAATGATCATGAAACCCGTGCCGTTGAGCAGATTAAAACTATTTTAGCTTTCGGTGAACAAAACAAAGCGTGGCCAGAGTTGCCTAATGAATTGATGTCGACAATGATTTACCATTCGATGCATGCTGCGGTTGATAATTTATCGACTAGCACCGAATACAATCAACATAATTTAGGCCAAATCCTCTACCAGCGCTTTAGCCAACTTCTAAAATAATTTAGCCATCCATGCAGTGATACCTCGCTGCATTTCTCATATTTTTCCTTCTCTTACATTATCTATTTTTATTTAGATATCAAACTATTACTTAACTCCCTTTTTTATAGGCTCATTACACCTCATCATTTAAATGCAAATGATTATTAATTATATTGACCGACGGTCGGTTTACGATCTATGCTAACGAAATTAAAATTTCACATTAACCCATTGGCTTGGATTGTATGAACAACTTTGTCTCCAAAAACAGTACCCTATCAACGGTTAGCATGCTCGTTTGTACGCTACTTTACTCAAACACTGCGTGTATGGCCGCTAAAACCGATGTATTGGTCGTCACTTCCAGTGAAAATAATAATGATTCTCCCAGAGGATATGCCAACAAAACACAATTCACGGCAACTAAAGGTTCTGCATCCTTATTGGAAACTCCACAATTTGTTTCAGTTATCAAACGTGAACAAATGGATACATTACCTTCAGAATCAATCAGCCAAGCCCTACGCTATAGCGCCGGAGTGACTAGTGAGAAGTTTGGTGCGTTTGGTAACGGTATCGATTTTTCAAAAATTCGAGGGTTCGATGCTGACTATTATTTAGATGGGCTACGTGTCATAGGTAACAGCGGAATTTGGGGGCCACAAATCGATTCATGGACCTTAAATAGTATTGAAGCCGTTCATGGGCCTTCATCTGCACTGTATGGTCAAGGGGGAGCAGGTGGAGTCATCAATATGCAATCTCGCCGACCAAGTGCCAACGAATCACATCAAATTCAGTTCCAAAAAGGTAATTTTGATAACGATTCAATAAAATTTGATACAACAGGCGCATTAAATGATAGCGAAACTTTGCTTTATAGAATGGATGGGTTAGCGCTATCCACTGATTCGCAAATCAATTCTTCCAAGCAATCTCGCTATTTGCTCGCGCCATCCCTCACGTGGCAACCCAATGAAAAACTCAGTTTGACTGTCTTAAGCCAATACCAACGCGACCCCCATATTGGCCACTATAATACACTACCCGCTCAAGCGATTGGTTTATTACCGAATCGAAACGGAAAACTGGATTTTACACAAAACTACAGCGACCCTAGACATGAGCAATCTGAGCGAACTCAATGGTCTATCACTTCTTTGATCGACTATCAAATCACGCCATTTATTACTTTTAAACAAAATATACGCTATTCCGATGTTGATACGCATATTAAACGTGACTTCACTCGTGGTTTTTTAGCCGGCGATCAGCGACTCACAGCGGTTTATCAAGACTCGCCAAGCCATTCAAAAACTTGGGTTGCTGATAACCAACTCATTTATCAACTTGATACTGGCCCTATTCGTCATCAACTGCTCTTTGGTTTTGATTACCAAACTGGAAAGCTCGATAAAGACTGGTGGGGATCACAAACTGTGAGCTTTGACCCATGGGTAAAACCTCATCACCCTGAGTTTAGGCCTTATCCGGTATCTCGCACATCAACAACTCAACGCTTTGATCGCTATGGTGTTTATCTACAAGATCAACTCAGTTGGCAACAATGGGATCTGCTACTTAACGGTCGCTATGATTGGTCGTATCTCAATACCGATAATAACCTGACAAACACCACGCAAAAAAATGATACCTCCGCATGGAGCCAACGCGTTGGGCTAACATATTCCTTTGAAAGTGGGTTTTCACCGTGGGTTAGTGTATCTGACAGCTTTGACCCTGTTTTAGGTACCGACGCAGAGGGGAAACCCTTTATTCCAACTGAATCAAAACAAACAGAATTAGGGATAAAATACCAAAACCAATCTGGTGATTTGATGGTAAGCCTTGCCGCCTATGAGCTTGAGCAAAAAAATGTCACCACTCATAACCCACTAAACCCTGATTACTATAATCAAACGGGTAAAATTCGTTCTCGAGGCATCGATTTTGAAAGCCGGTTTGCTATTACTACTTCGCTAAATATGATGCTCAATTATGCCTATACGGATAACAAAATTACACAAAGCCAAGACCTTTCGGTGCTAAATAAGCACCCTGTTCAAGTCCCTAAACACAGCGGTTCTGCATGGGTAGATTACCGCTTTCATTCCCCTTATTTAGAAGGTGCGTTAGTCGGAGTAGGAGTACGTTATTTAGGTGCAACATGGGGTGACAATACCAACACCTTTAAAGTCCCTGCAGTCTGGCTAGGAGATGTTAGCGCTAGGTACCAAATGGATGCGCTTATCCCTGAATTAACAGGAATGGAACTCGGGGTCACCGTAAGTAACATTACCAATAACCCCTATGTTGCTAGCTGCACCAGTTCTACCTATTGCAGCATAGGTACCAATAGAACGTTATTTGCCACGCTCAATTACTATTTTTAATAGGTTAGTTAAACAGTTATGACCGTTTCCAAAAGGGACTTCATCAAAGCAGGGTTGGCGACCATGGCACTTACCTTAGTGTCATCCCCTTCCTTGGCAGAAAAAAAACGCAGCATCACAGATATCCTTGGGCGCTCCGTCGATTTTTCCAAAAAACCTGAACGCATCTATTTGGCTGATCCTTCACTAATTTTTCTTTACGCTGTGCTAAATAAGAAAAATTTTGTCGAAAAATTAGTCGCCATCCCAAGCAACTTCCGTTCCGCTGATTTGCGTAGTTATCAGCAGTATTGTAAGGCTTTCCCAGCTCTGCAAACTCTCCCTCACCTTCCCCCAATTGGCGGAGCTCAAGCCAATTTAGAAATAATTTTAACGCTAAAACCAGAGATGATTTTCACAACGACAGGGACATTTGCAGGGTTACAAGCGAATGGATTACTGGCGATATTACAATGTGCAAATATACCCGTGATTGCCCTCGATATGAGTATTGATCCTATCGGTAATACACCCAAAAGTGTTGCCATTATGGCAGAGGTTTTTCAACAGCAAGATAGCGCCAAACGTATTAATCAATTTATTAAAACGCAGTTGGAAATGGTCGAAAACCGTTTACGAGACGCAAAACCTAACATGCCTAGCGTCCTTCTGGAGCGAGCAGCGGGTTTTACTGACGAGTGTTGTTTCGCTTATGGAAATGGGAATTTTGCCCAATTTCTCACGTTCGCAGGCGGCGTAAATATTTCTGAACAATATATTCATGGGACTTATGGCATTCTTAATCAAGAAACCATTATCCATACCGAAGCGCAAATGGTGATTGTGACAGGAACGGATTGGAGTGGCTATAACCCAAAAGGTGGCTGGGTTGGATTAGGCCCGGGGGCTGATTTAGCCATTGCGAAGCAAAAGCTAAAACAACTAATGGTACGTAATGCATTTAAGACACTAAGTGCCGTGAAACGGCAACAGGTTCATGCCATTTGGCATACCTTTTATGACAGTCCTTTTGGCTTTATCGCAGTGTTAAAGTTCGCCAGTTGGCTCCACCCAACGTTATTCGCTGACCTTGATGCCGATAAGGTTTTTAAATCCTTCACTGAACAATTCTTACCCATCAAATGGGAAGAAGGCTATTGGGTTTCACTTTAATGAAAAAGGCTAATATGACCATGATTTATTCTCCTGATCCATTACGTCAACAAGTTGAAAAACAAAGTAATGGCCAACGCACCATTATTTATAGCCCCAAGGGGCAACCTAATTATGTTTTTATCGTTCCTCGTTTTAACTTAGAAGATATCGATAAACGTCTGGGCAATGGCCCCCACCCTGCATTTATTATCAATAACCATCTTATTGATGCCTTTTTCTATTCTTGCTACGCCGCCAGCTTACATGATGGCGAATTAGTGAGTCAGCCGAATCAAATACCTGCATGTAATTTTGATTTACTACAATTTCAATTATTAGCTAAACAAAGTGGCAAAGGCTGTCATGTCAGTAGCAATGCAGAATGGTGCGCCATTTCAGCATTAACCAATCAACATAATAGCATTGTTCAAGGCAATACCGATTATGGTCGTAATTATTATTCCCATAATGAATTCACTCCGCGAATAGATGGCCTTGCCACGGGTGATTTACATGGAACGCCAACAACCCGAACCAATGCACAGTGGGAAAACTGGCACCACAATAACCAACTAACAGGGATCAGCGATTTAGTCGGTAACCTTTGGGAATGGCAAACTGGTGTTCGGTTACATGCAGGGGAAATCCAAGTGATCCCAAATAATGATGCCGCCATCAACTTAGAGTGTTCATCAACAAATTGGCGTGCTATCAACATGACTACAGGTGAGTATATCCCGATAAACCATTCAACAAGTGCCAAATATGATTCACCTAACTCTAAAACTGATGGTAATGCAGGAACCCCGATCATTTCACAGAATATTTTGAATTTTAACGGCGAGCCAAGTGATTCCAGTTATCCCGCGGGTCTACTCGATAGCCCTTTTCGTTTACTTGATAGAACAAGCCAAGAGCAAATCCCTACTTTACTGAAAGTACTAGGCCTTGCTCCTTATAAAGCGAAACTAACAGATGACCAAATTTATCTACGCAACTACGGTAAGCGTGCCCTAATGCGTGGAGGTGCATGGTATTCACGAACTAGTGCAGGTATTGATTCCCTGTGCCTTAGCCACACTGAACACCATAAAAGTACGACGGTAGGAGCTAGAACAGCTTGGATACTCTAGTCTGTAAATTAATATTGCTAGCCCCCATAGGGGAACTAGCAATATATAACAATAATAAAGCAGGTAAGATGAAAACCACCCACTTGTTTTAAATAGTTAACTCGACACTTTTAAGCCAATTAAACCCGTAATAATCAAAGCTAGGCTTAATAAACGGAACATATTCGCTGATTCACCCAGGAAAATAATCCCAACAATTGCAGTACCAACAGCACCTATACCCGTCCAAATTGCATAGGCAGTTCCTACTGGTAGGTCACGCATGGCGTAAGCTAATAACCCCATACTGGCGATAATCGCAATAATGGTAATAATACTGGGTGTTAGACGCGTGAAACCATGAGTGTATTTTAACCCTACAGCCCATACTACTTCTAATAAGCCTGCAAATAAAAGAACGATCCAAGCCATGATTGCTTGCTCCCGTTAATTACTCGGGGCCGTCCCCATATTTGAATGACGTTTATTCAGGTCGTCCTGAATACGTGTGATGTGTGAATACATTATAAACCTTCGTTAGCGCTGACTCAAGCCACGAAAAATAACAAATAAGCGCAAATCAACCATAAAATTCAACATTTTTATACCATTTTTTATTATTAAGCATCATAACCATCGCACTCAAAATTATACACATGTAAAGTAGATGTTTAATCTGGCAAGTTAATCGAGAAAATAGCATGAGTCTCAGAGACATCTTACTCGCCCTTTGTGTGGTGGTTATTTGGGGTGTTAACTTCGTTATCATTAAACTCGGCGTTACCGCACTTCCGCCGTTATTATTAGGTGCATTACGCTTCATGTTTGTGGCCTTCCCTGCTATTTTTATTTTTAAGCGCCCCAAAATTCCGCTCAAATTATTACTTCTCTATGGACTTACCATCAGCTTCGGTCAATTTGCCTTCTTATTTTGCGCGATTAGAGTGGGTATGCCTGCGGGTATAACCTCTGTCATATTGCAATCCCAAGCTTTCTTTACCCTATTACTTGGCGCAATAATTTTAAAAGAATCATTGCAACCGACTCACTTCATCGGCATGTTTATTGCCATAATAGGGTTAACCATATTAGCCAATGGGGCAACCGCTGGTGGATTAGATGATATACCGCTACTTGGGCTAGCCTTTACACTGATCGCGGGGCTTTCTTGGGCTTGCGGTAACATTACTAATAGGATCATTATGCAACATAAAGGGGCTGAAAAATGCAGTGCCTTGTCCTTAGTAAGTTGGAGCGCGCTAATCCCTATTATTCCATTCTTAATAAGTTCTTGGGTTTTAGAAGGGGAAGATGCCATCGTAGACGGACTTACTGGTTTTAATTGGTCCATATTTGGCGTTATTTTATATCTTGCTTATTTATCTACTTTTGTTGGCTATGGGCTATGGGGGATCTTACTTGGCCGCTATGAAGCGTGGCGAGTTGCGCCATTCTCTTTGCTCGTTCCTGTATTTGGTTTAAGCAGTAGTGCTTTATTCCTTGATGAACATATTAATGGCATACAAATCGCCGGGCTTATTTTAATTATGTTTGGCTTAATTATAACGCTTTTTGGTAAAAAAATTATTCTCAGCCTAAGGCATGCTTAAAGTAGCCGATTTAATTACCGAGAGTTTTATCTTTCGGTAATTAAATCCCCCCTCATAAAGCATTTTATTTCTGACTATTATTTAGTTCAAAAATCCACACTAAATAAAACTTATGGTTTAATTAAAAAAAATAGCAAGCCTTTAGCTTAAAATCCGATAAAATCCAGTCGCTAATGATAAATTAGTGAAGCTCACTGCAATTATAGAATTGTTCTCACAATTTCCAATAGGTGTCTCGTTTTAGCTACTTTTCCTTTAACTTAAATTAGCTATATCTTCCTTGTTCTACTTAAATAAATAGTAATTAAGTAACATTTAAATAGATAACAAAGCGCTGTTAACTGAATAAATGGGGATGGCTATGGGTAAACAATTAATTTGGATTGTACTCGCTTTACTTGGTGCATTTTCACTAGGTTATATTGCCTTAAATCGTGGTGAACAGATCAATGCTCTGTGGATTGTTGTTGCTGCAGTATGTATTTATCTCATTGCATACCGCTACTACGGGCTATTTATTGCGAAAAAAGTATTACAAGTCGATTCAACACGTATGACGCCTGCAATTCGTCATAATGATGGGCTTGACTACGTACCAACAGATAAAAAAGTATTATTTGGTCACCATTTTGCCGCTATTGCTGGAGCAGGCCCTCTTGTTGGTCCGGTTCTTGCTGCCCAAATGGGGTACTTACCGGGTATGCTCTGGTTGTTAGCAGGAGTAGTACTGGCAGGGGCTGTACAAGACTTTATGGTGTTATTTGTTTCGACGCGACGAGATGGGCGCTCTCTTGGAGAGTTAGTTAAGGAAGAAATGGGTAATACAGCAGGTGTGCTGGCATTAATTGCATGCTTTATGATCATGGTGATTATCTTAGCGGTACTGGCCATGATTGTCGTTAAAGCGCTAACCCATAGCCCATGGGGAACTTACACTGTTGCTTTCACTATCCCATTAGCCATTTTCATGGGGATTTATACTCGTTATATCCGTCCTGGTCGTATTGGCGAAGTATCGATTATTGGGTTAATTTTCCTTGTCTTTGCCATTATTTCTGGAGGATGGGTTGCTGAAAGTGAAACGTGGGCACCTTATTTTGATTATACTGGTGTCCAATTAACGTGGATGTTAGTGGGGTATGGCTTTGTTGCTGCGGTACTTCCTGTTTGGTTACTCCTTGCTCCACGAGACTACCTTTCTACCTTCTTAAAAATCGGTACTATTATTGGCCTTGCTATTGGTATTTTGATTTTAAATCCTAATCTACAAATGCCATCACTAACGAAATATATTGATGGTACAGGCCCCGTTTGGGCAGGGGATTTGTTCCCATTCTTATTTATCACTATTGCCTGTGGTGCTGTTTCTGGCTTCCATGCGCTGATTTCTTCAGGCACAACGCCGAAAATGTTAGCAAATGAAAACCAAGCCTGCTTTATCGGTTACGGCGGTATGTTAATGGAATCATTTGTTGCCATCATGGCGCTAGTCGCAGCTTGTGTGATTGACCCAGGTGTGTATTTTGCCATGAATAGTCCAATGGCAATGTTAGCCCCCGCCGGTACACAAGATGTTGTTGCCTCTGCGGCTCAAGTTGTAAGTAGTTGGGGTTTCCAAATTACGCCTGAGCAGTTAAATACAATAGCTCATGAAGTCGGTGAGAGCAGTATTATCTCACGGGCAGGAGGAGCACCGACGCTTGCTGTCGGAATGGCCTATATTTTACACGGTGCACTTGGTGGGTTGATGAATGTCGCCTTCTGGTACCACTTTGCTATTTTATTTGAGGCGTTATTTATTTTAACTGCAGTTGATGCAGGAACACGTGCCGCACGTTTTATGCTGCAAGACTTGCTTGGGGTGGTGTCACCGTCACTAAAACGAACGGACTCACTGCCTGCAAACTTAATAGCAACCGCACTATGCGTACTGGCATGGGGATATTTCCTGCATCAAGGTGTTGTCGACCCTCTGGGCGGGATTAACACACTATGGCCACTATTCGGTATCGCAAACCAAATGCTAGCAGGTATGGCATTAATGCTCTGTGCTGTGGTACTGTTCAAAATGAAGCGTCAACGATACGCATGGGTTGCATTGATACCAACAGCTTGGTTATTGATTTGTACTATGACAGCTGGTTGGGAAAAAACCTTTAGTGAAGATGCCCGTGTTGGCTTCTTAGCTGTTGCAAATAAATTCCAAGCAATGATTGATAGTGGAAATATTCCAGTTCAGTACACCGAATCTCAACTCACGCAGTTGATTTTCAATAACCGTTTAGACGCTGGCTTAACTATTTTCTTTATGATTGTTGTGGTATTACTAGCTCTTTTCTCCATCCGCACTGCGTTGAAGGCCTTAAAATCTGACCAACCAACTGCGAATGAAGTACCCTACGAGCCAATGCCAGCCAACTATGAAGAAATCGTGGCAAATACACGACATCATTAATACACCGGAGATTGAGAGTTGAGCAGTTTTGTTTTAAATATTTAGTTTTTAAGTATTTATCAAGATTCACTCTCTTTCTCCAAAATAATTGAAGCTACAACACAAAATATGACGAGGATTTATGTTTGGAGAACTGGGAAAAGCAGCCCGCTACCTCGGCCAAGCGGCAAAAATGATGGTTGGCGTCCCTGACTATGACAACTATGTTGCTCACATGCAAAAAACGCATCCTGATCAAACGCCAATGACCTATGAAGAGTTTTTCAAAGAACGTCAAGACGCACGCTATGGTGGTAAAGGTGGGTTTAAGTGCTGTTAGCGACTTAAAATAGACAAAAAAGCCGAGGTCAGTTCACATCGACCACGGCTTTTTATTTTTAGCGATTCCGTATAGGATACGCTATTATTTTACGCGTGAAACGTATTCGCCTGAGCGAGTATCGACACGGATAACTTCACCGATCTGAACAAACAGCGGAACCTTAACAACTGCGCCAGTGCTCAGTGTCGCTGGTTTACCACCTGTACCAGCAGTATCACCTTTCAAGCCTGGGTCAGTATCGGTAATTTCTAACTCAACAAAGTTAGGCGGAGTTACCGCGATAGGACGACCGTCCCACAAAGTTAAAATACACTCTGCTTGGTCAACTAACCATTTGGCGTTATCGCCAACGGTTTTTTCGTCTGCTGCTAATTGTTCGAAAGTTTCGTTGTTCATGAAATGCCAGAACTCACCATCGGTATATAGGTAAGTTAAGTTCATATCCATGACATCAGCACCTTCAACGGAGTCAGTAGACTTAAATGTTTTTTCCAACAGCTTGTTAGAAATCAGTTTACGGATACGCACACGTGCAAATGCTTGACCTTTACCTGGTTTTACGAATTCACTTTCTAAAACGACACAAGGCTCGCCATCTAACATGATTTTAAGACCTGAGCGGAATTCATTGGTACTATAAGTAGCCATGGTGATCCTCTAATTTATAAACTAAAAATGGCATAGCCAAAAAATGGTCGATATTGTAACTCAAAATACCTCATCCAGAGAAGTCTGGATACAACAACTTGCTGAAGCAATCACTAATCCAGATGAATTGCTGCAAATGCTTAACTTAGAAAACCACCTTTTTTCGAAAGAAGGCAATGAAGCGCGTAAATTATTTCCTTTGCGTGTGCCAATGCCGTTTATCTCACGGATGAAAAAAGGCGATCCACTAGACCCTCTGTTATTGCAAGTATTAACGGCAAAAGCAGAGTTTGATATACATCCAGGTTTTTCTACAGACCCGCTAGAAGAGCAAGATAACGCAATTCCCAGTTTGCTGCATAAATACCACAACCGCGCATTACTGCTGGTAAAAGGTGGTTGCGCAGTCAACTGTCGCTACTGTTTTCGCCGGCATTTTCCTTATGAAGATAACAAAGGAAATAAAAATAACTGGTTGATGGCTGTGGATTATATAAAAAACCACACCGAACTCAATGAAATCATCTTCTCAGGTGGTGACCCACTAATGGCAAAAGACCATGAACTCGACTGGTTAATTAGCCAACTAGAGGCAATCCCACATATAAAACGCCTTAGAATTCATACTCGTTTACCCGTTGTTATTCCAGAACGTATTACCGACACACTATGCAACAGACTTGCGCGTGCGCGGCTTCAAGTGATTATGGTTACACATATTAACCATGCAAATGAAATTGATAAACCATTAACTGCCGCCATGTTTAAACTAAAGTCATCAGGTGTTACCTTACTGAATCAAAGCGTATTATTACGCCAAGTTAATGACAATGTAAGCGCATTAGCTAATTTAAGTAATGCCTTATTTGACGCAGGGATTTTACCTTATTACTTACATGTATTGGATAAAGTCCAAGGAGCAGCACACTTTTTAGTCAGTGATTTAGAAGCTCGACAATTAATACAGCAGTTATTAAGTCAGGTATCCGGATACCTCGTACCAAAATTGGCACGGGAAATTGGCGGAGAGCCAAGCAAAACATTGCTTGACCTAAATTTAAGGCAGATTTAAAAAGCAAAACGCCCAAATTACTGTAATTTGGGCGCTATGAAATCATATTAGGGACATTTATATACTTGGCCAACCATTTTGCTATCTAGCGGAATAAAGCTAGATAATACTGTTTCGCTTGGACTTGTTGCGCCAAAAATAACATTACCACCCATTGCAGCAGCTTTATTTCGCAAGTCATTCGCTGCACTGCGCATTGAGCTGGATTCATTATTCACACCGCTCAACCAGTTGCTTTGTGTCCCTGCAACCTGCCCCAGAAGCTGGCAATCACTTCCTGGTTGATTCTCAACAAAACGAACTTGTGAGCCTGCCGCAGTCAAATTAGTTGTTGTAGAACAACCCGCTAAAAGCAGTAATGCAGCAGCACCAATCAAGACTTTAATTCGCATGTTTTCCCTCATTTTTCATTGTGTTTTTTTTGCAACTGGTTTGAAAATCGTTTTAGTCCCAATACCATATTGATAGCAATATATCATGAAATATCTAGGAGGTGATTAACATACTGCGTCAAAATTACCGTGTAAATACCACAGTTCACCAGCCAAATAGAGTCTATCACAAAACAATCAAGACAACCGCCCTGTTGTTTATTTCTTCAAACCATTTTGCCTTACGCTAAATATAACCTTTTGATGGACCTTTACGCAAAAATAAATGGCATTTAACATTAATTTATATCCACCTAATGGCTGCTCCCATTTTGAGTTAATAACTGTAGCGTCATTTAAGAAGCAATAAAAAACCGGCACCGCTAGTTAAACTAACGGTGCCGGTCTTATATCGGCTAGTAACAACCAACTAAGCTAGCTGTTACCTAAGCTTGATGTCTTTTACATCATGCCGCCCATTCCACCCATGCCGCCCATACCAGCAGCACCTAAGTCAGGTGCATCTGATTTTGGCAGTTCAGTGATCATCGCTTCTGTCGTGATCATTAAACCTGCGATAGATGCTGCAAATTGCAGAGCAGAACGCGTTACTTTAGTTGGGTCTAAGATACCCATATCGATCATATCGCCGTATGCATCAGTCGCTGCGTTATAACCTTCGTTGCCTTGACCTGATTTAACTTTATTCACAACAACAGAGGCTTCTTCGCCTGCGTTAGTCACGATTTGGCGCATAGGTGATTCCATTGCGCGCAGAGCAACACGGATACCCACGGTTTGATCTTCGTTGTCGCCTTTTAAACCTTCCAGTTTAGCAGCAACACGAACCAGTGCAGTACCACCACCAGCTACAACACCTTCTTCAACAGCTGCGCGAGTTGCATGCAGAGCATCGTCAACGCGAGCACGTTTTTCTTTCATTTCAACTTCAGTTGCTGCACCAACTTTAATAACAGCAACACCGCCTGCTAATTTAGCAACACGCTCTTGTAATTTTTCACGGTCATAATCAGAAGAAGACTCTTCGATTTGCTGACGAATTTGAGCAACACGGCCTGAAATCGTCGCTTCATCACCAACACCATCAATAATGGTTGTAGTATCTTTGTTGATAACAATGCGTTTTGCTTGACCTAAGTCTTCTAACGTTGCTTTTTCTAGCTCCATACCGATCTCTTCAGAGATAACAGTACCGTTAGTCAGAACAGCGATATCCTGTAGCATTGCTTTACGACGATCACCAAAGCCAGGAGCTTTAACAGCCGCAACTTTAACAATACCACGCATCGTATTGACAACTAGTGTTGCCAGCGCTTCGCCTTCAACATCTTCTGCAATAATTAACAGTGGTTTGCTAGCTTTAGCTACGCCTTCTAATACCGGCAGTAATTCACGGATGTTAGAAACTTTTTTATCAACTAATAAAATAAATGGGTTTTCTAACTCAACAGCACCTGTTTCTGGTTTGTTGATGAAATAAGGGGACAGGTAACCGCGGTCAAACTGCATACCTTCAACCACATCCAATTCATCTTCTAGGCCTGTACCTTCTTCAACAGTGATAACGCCTTCTTTACCGACTTTATCCATTGCTTCTGCGATCAGTTTACCCACGGTTTCGTCGGAGTTTGCAGAAATAGTACCAACCTGTGCGATTGATTTAGAGTCTGAACATGGAACAGAAAGTGTTTTCAGCTCTTCAACTGCAGCAATAACGGCTTTATCGATACCACGTTTAAGATCCATTGGGTTCATACCCGCTGCAACGGCTTTTAAACCTTCAGTGATGATAGCTTGAGCCAAAACTGTTGCTGTAGTTGTACCGTCACCCGCAGCATCGTTAGCTTTAGAGGCAACTTCTTTCACCATCTGTGCACCCATGTTTTCGAATTTATCTTCTAATTCGATTTCACGTGCTACAGAAACACCATCTTTGGTGATAACTGGTGAGCCGAAAGATTTATCTAAAACTACATTACGGCCTTTAGGACCTAAAGTTACTTTTACTGCATCTGCCAGAACATTCACACCACGAAGCATTTTCGTACGTGCATCACTACCAAATTTAACGTCTTTAGCTGCCATTATCTCTTTCCTTCAAATTCTTTTCGTTAGTTGAGAAGTTTTAAGTGAAAATTACGCTTCAACAATTGCCAGAATGTCACTTTCAGACATGATCAGGACTTCTTCATTGTCGATTTTTTCAGCTTTCACACCATAACCGTCGTTAAAAATCACGATATCACCAACTTTCACATCCAGTGCTTTGATTTCACCATTTTCTAGGATGCGACCGTTGCCTACAGCAAGTACTTCACCACGAGTTGATTTAGCTGCAGCAGTACCAGTCAGAACGATCCCGCCAGCAGATTTTGATTCAACTTCTTTACGTTTAACGATAACACGGTCATGCAATGGACGAATTTTCATTAATAGTTCTCCTATAAATAAAGTCCACACTAGGTAAAAGGACGATACCAGTATGTCTCAAATAAACTAGTACCATGTTTGAGCAGATTGGGGCGAAACAGAGGGACTTCAAGGGGGGAGATAAAAAATTTTTCATTTTTATCTCCCTACAAAAAGAATGGATTTACGACTTGGGGCGGTCCTCTTTATCAGATGAGTCCGTTTTATCTGAGTTATCAATTGTAAAAGAAGGGTCATCTTGTTTACGTTGGAATTCCCCCTCAAAAGTGTCTCCATTTTGGTATTTCCCGCCCCCCGTTTGGCCAAAACCATTCCCCGGTTGATAAAAACGGATGTGAGGAATTAAACGCATTACAATGAGTTTTTGAATTGGCGGAAGTAACAACAATAAACCAATGAAGTCAGTAAAAAAGCCTGGAACGATAAGTAAAAAGCCAGCTAAAACCAACGCAACACTTTTGATCATTTCTGCTGCGGGACTTTCACCTGACACTAATTTTTGTTGGATTTGCAGTACATTTTTCATGCCTTGGTTCTTGACGAGTGAAACACCTAGACAAGAAGTTAGAACAACTAAAATCAAAGTCATTAATACGCCAACTTCGGACGCAACTCGCACAAAAATGACAGATTCAATGTAAACGAGAATACCTATCAGAATGAGTGGTAACCAGCGCACAAGTTCTCCTTTATTTCAATAAGCTATCAACTATTTTACGCCCCTTGGAAAACCTTTGTGAACTGTATCTAAGAGACAACTATCAATATTCGCTTTTTTCTTTAGTATAGCCATAATAATTGGGGCAGATATAACGCTTTTCAACTCACAGATTTTTCTCATTAATGATACTTATCTGTGATGAATGTCACACAACGTAAAATCTGTTGCATAAATCAAACTATATAGTGATCTAGGTTCAAGGCAGTACATGATTAAAAGCTTATCATCTACCCATAAATCAGTAGATCATAATGCTGACAACGTAGTAGTTGGTGTTAATCGCTTGTGAAGTTTTATTTCACAATATTAATCACCTGTGAATTTTGCTTTACGATATATTACTTTTTTTGCAAGCGCATAAACGGACAGTAAACTGTAATCTAATTAAGAAGGTTCTCATGTCAAACAATACTCGTATCGAAGAAGACCTGTTAGGTAAAAAAGAAGTTCCAGCTGATGCCTATTATGGTGTTCATACTCTGCGTGCGATTGAAAACTTTTATATCAGCGACCGCACTATTAACGATGTCCCAGAATTTATTCGAGGCATGGTTATGGTCAAAAAAGCGGCAGCTTTAGCCAATAAAGAACTGAAAACTATCCCACGTAATATCGCGGATACTATCATTAAAGCCTGTGATGTTGTATTAAATGAAGGCAAATGTATGGATCAGTTCCCTGTTGACGTATTCCAAGGTGGTGCGGGCACATCACTCAATATGAATACCAACGAAGTTCTGGCAAATATCGGTTTAGAGCTGATGGGCCATAAAAAAGGGGAATATGATTATTTAAACCCGAATGATCACCTTAATAAAAGCCAGTCAACTAACGATGCTTACCCTACAGGGTTCCGTATCGCAGTATATAACTCTGTACTGAAATTAATTGATTCTGTTGAATACCTGAAAAAAGGCTTTGAAGCTAAAGCTGAAGAATATAAAGACATTCTGAAAATGGGCCGTACCCAATTGCAGGATGCTGTTCCAATGACCGTCGGTCAAGAGTTCCATGCTTTCGCGACTCTTTTAAAAGAAGAAGAGAAAAATCTAAAACGTAGCATCGAATTACTGCTCGAAGTTAACTTAGGTGCAACTGCTATCGGTACTGGTCTGAATACCGCACCGGGCTATTCAGAAATAGCCGTTAAAAAATTAGCAGAGGTCACAGGCTTAGCTTGTGTACCAGCAGAAGACTTAATCGAAGCAACTTCAGACTGTGGTGCTTATATCACTGTACATGCAGGCCTAAAACGTCTGGCGATGAAACTGTCTAAGATTTGTAACGACTTACGTCTACTGTCTTCTGGGCCTCGTGCAGGTCTTAAAGAAATCAACTTACCTGAGTTACAAGCTGGTTCTTCTATCATGCCAGCAAAAGTTAACCCTGTTATCCCTGAAGTTGTTAACCAAGCTTGTTTCAAAGTCATCGGTAATGATATTTGCGTGACTATGGCTGCAGAAGCAGGTCAATTACAATTAAACGTAATGGAACCTGCAATCGGTCAAGCTATGTTCGAATCGATTTCCCTGATGAACAACGCCTGTCGTAATCTGCAAGAAAAATGCATTAGCGGCATTACAGTGAACAAAGAGATCTGTGAAGCGTTTGTATTTAACTCCATCGGTATCGTCACTTACCTGAACCCATTCATTGGTCACCATAATGGTGATATCGTCGGTAAGATTTGCGCAGAAACAGGTAAGAGCGTACGTGAAGTTGTTCTTGAACGTGGTTTACTAACAGAAGCTGAGCTGGATGATATTTTCTCTGTTGAGAACTTAAAACACCCTGCTTATAAAGCAAAACGTTTTGATGACTAAAAATTTATGTTTATCATAAATAATACTTAAAAATAAAGGCACGCCTCTCACCAGAAAGCGTGCCTTTTTTGATTCATACACACACAAAAAATTAACATAACAGTTTCATAATTTTAATTTTCATTTTGTCGAGGAGTAAACACTATGTTAGCCGTAGAATTTATTATTGTTCTGCTGGCCATCTTTTTGGGGGCCCGTTTAGGTGGGATAGGTATCGGCTTTGCCGGTGGCCTTGGGGTACTGGTACTCGCTGCAATTGGCGTGAAACCGGGTACGATTCCATTTGACGTTATCTCAATCATCATGGCTGTTATCGCCGCTATCTCAGCAATGCAAATTGCAGGGGGTTTAGATTACTTAGTTGCCCAAACAGAAAAATTACTGCGCCGCAACCCAAAATACATCACCATACTTGCCCCAATCGTCACCTATTTTCTGACCCTTTTTGCAGGAACTGGTAATATTTCTTTAGCGACATTACCTGTTATTGCAGAAGTCGCAAAAGAGCAAGGTGTTAAACCCTGTCGTCCACTTTCAACCGCGGTTGTTGCGGCACAGATTGGTATCACTGCATCACCAATTTCAGCCGCAGTGGTTTACATGGCATCAGTCATGGAAAACCCAGCAATGGTTGGCGCAGGAAATACTGTAAGTTACATCACGCTGCTGAGTATTTTATTACCGGCCACCTTCCTCGCTATCATTTTAATGTCATTCATCATTTCTTGGACATTTAATTCCAAGTTGTCTGATGACCCTATTTATCAAAAACGTTTAGCAGAAGGATTAGTCGAATTACGTGGAAGCCAAGTAAAAGAAATCAAAGCGGGTGCTAAATCTTCCGTCTTGTTATTCTTGTTTGGTGTTATCGGCGTTGTTTGTTATGCCATCATCAATAGCCCTAGCCTTGGTATTGTTGAAACACCATTAATGAACACCACTAACGCAATTTTAATTATCATGCTAACAGTGGCAACATTAATTACTGTACTATGCCGTGTAAACACCGATGCAATCTTGAATTCAAGTACCTTTAAAGCAGGTATGAGTGCATGTATTTGTATCTTAGGTGTGGCGTGGTTAGGTGATACTTTCGTACAGCACAACATTGACTGGATCAAAGCAACTGCAGGTGACTTAATCCACGAACATTCATGGATGTTAGCGGTAATTTTCTTCTTCTGCTCTGCACTACTTTATTCACAAGCTGCAACAGCAAAAGCACTGATGCCAATGGCATTAGCCTTGAATGTAAGCCCATTAACCGCTATTGCGTCATTCTCTGCGGTATCTGGTTTATTCATTCTACCAACTTACCCAACTCTGGTTGCTGCGGTACAAATGGATGACACAGGGACAACACGCATTGGCCGTTTCGTCTTTAACCACCCATTCTTCATCCCAGGCACTATTGGTGTTGCATTAGCCGTTTCATTCGGCTTCCTGTTTGGTGGTATGATCCTGTAGTTTTACTAATCATAATTAAATACACTTAAAACCCGTTGCGATTTGCGCGGGTTTTTTATATCTATACACAACAGTATGTTATTCTCTCTTATCAAAATAAAGTTACATACGTGACTATAAAAATAATAGGTCTCTTATAGGTTATCTATTATTTTTATTTAATATGTATAAAAATAATACCAATATACATATTTAAAGTGCATTACCCTCTTATTTTAGTCGTTAAAATAAAAACTAATTATAATAATTTTACTGGCGTTACATTTATATTAATACTCTCAATATAAGTGTAACAAACAATGACTGATTACATAAAATGATAAATAAAAAAGACATTTTTACGCTAATTTAGCTATAAAATTAAATGCTAAAAATAAAGAGAAAATAACAACAAATTGAAAATTAACCCCAAACAAATTAAAAATCACAAAACTAAACACCAACAAATCCATATCCCGCACTCATATATCGTGTATTGAATATAGAAATAACCTATTGAATCATTAAAACCAATTCGCCATAAATATTGGTAATAACTAATTAATCCTAGTTAAATAGACCGCGGAATTTATTACGATTACCTTTTATTAACCATCATCGTAATAGACGATAACAAAGAATATTTTTGATAATTAAATAGTGTACTATTTGTATCTATTTATTTGGAGGAGGAATGTTAAACGCTCAACGAAATGAAAATACTAATGTGACTATTTATATTGGAACATATTTAAAGCACCGCAGAAAAGCGGTTGGCTTAACGGGGGCGCAGTTAGCTTCCCGCTTAAATATTAGTCAACAGCAAGTTTCTCGTTATGAAAGAGGCAAAAATTCCATTACTATTCAAGGTCTTTTGGATATTTTACAAGCTCTTGAACTAAGAAAACACGATATAGATGATTTTATGAAAAATATTTTTCAGTTCTATTATATCGATGCTGCACTAGAAGCTAAGTTGATTAACTAATGTTTTAATATAAATTAAAAACAATCAGTCAATATCAGGGGGGTTCTCCCCCTCCTGTTGCCCACTTTTTCAGTTTATTTGCTCTCTTCTAATCGACTAAATCATTCCCCCTCATAAGCCCTAGCCATAACATGTGGGCGACTCACATTCTTAAGGCTGTATTATCTATTTTTCTCAATTGGTTGGGGGTAAAACAAACAGCTATAATTCAGAATTGAACATTGTTATGATGGGAGAAAATCAGACTTTACTGTGATGGAGTTAACAATGCCTATCCAACGTGACACTATTCTAAGTCATGCTTTAAACCAACTTGAAATCCAGGGTTTATCTGCATCCACAGAAAATTTACTGCATGAAATTGAATCTGATTTCTCTACTATACGCCAATTTTGGCCCGACGATGAAGCGCTTGTTTATGATTGCCTACGCTATCATGGTCAGCAAATTGAAGTGTGGCAGCGCCAAACACTCCTAGATGAATCATTAAATCCTCAGCAGAAGCTTATGGCCCGTTACCAGCAGTTATCCGAGAAAGTCCGTGAAGGGCGTTTCCCTGGCTGCTTGTTCATCTCTGCTTGTAATTATTACCCTGAATCAGAGCACCCTATTCACCAACTTAGCCGTCTGCAAAAAGAGAATTCCTTTAAATTTACCAAAGATTTGTTAGATGAGCTTGATATAGAGGACTCTGAGCTGGTTGCCAACCAAATGGAATTAGTACTAGAGGGTTGCTTGAACCGCTTGTTAGTTCAGCGAGATATTCAAGATGTTGAAATTGCTCAGCACTTATCCGAAGACATTTTAGCCATTGCTTTATGTCGTAAAAAAGGCGCCTTAAGTTAAAAAACCAACAACCGTTTATTAAACACACATCTTTTGCTGAAAAAGAAAACACTCAGTCGAAAAATATGTTTTTTTTATAAAAACTCATTGACGTAAACGGCCTAATACGGTTTAATGCGCCCCGTTGCCCGGATAGCTCAGTCGGTAGAGCAGGGGATTGAAAATCCCCGTGTCCTTGGTTCGATTCCGAGTCCGGGCACCACCTTATTATCAACAGACGTCAACCGACGTCTGTTTTTGTTTGTAAAGCCCGCTAAAATCAACACTCTCCTAAAGTTTCAACTCAACTGAATTCTACTCGATTCTATCCACATCAACCCCATTGTGTGGGTACAATTGCGGGTATACACTAGTTCGATAGAATTTTGTACCCACTTTATCTCTCAGGAAGCTCACTATGGCACTGACTGACGCTAAAATTCGGGCGGCTAAACCCGATGTGAAATCCTATAAATTAACCGATGGTGCAGGATTGCACTTATTGGTGCACACTAATGGTTCTAAGTACTGGCGATTACGCTATCGCCACTTAGGTAAAGAGAAAACCTTAGCATTGGGTTTATACCCTGATGTCTCTTTATCAGAGGCGCGTTTAAAACGTGATGAAGCCAGAAAATTGATTGCTGTCGGTGTTGACCCGTGCGAACAAAAACGTGTGGCTAAAGCAGCTTCTGATGCTAATCTCTCTTTTGAAACCATCGCAAGACAATGGCATGCCAGCAATAAAAAATGGTCTGAATCACACAGTGAAAAGGTTTTAAAGAGTTTGGAGTCGCATGTCTTTCCTTATATTGGATTACGCGATATCACTACCCTCAAAACCCCTGACCTGCTTATTCCTATCCGTGCAGCAGAAAGTAAAGAGATTTATGAGATAGCTGCGCGTTTACAGCAACGTATCGCTGCTGTCATGCGTTATGCGGTGCAATCCGGTATTATTGGTTATAACCCTGCCATTGATACCGCAGGGGCTGTAACGACTGTACAACGCCAACATCGTCCAGCTCTTAACCTTGACCGTCTACCTGAACTCATTGCCCGTATCGATGCTTATAAAGGGCAACCCGTCACTCGCCTAGCTGTGATGTTAAATTTATTAGTGTTTATTCGGTCAAGCGAACTTCGCTATGCGCGTTGGTCTGAAATTGACTTCGATAAAGCCTTATGGACTATTCCTGCTCAGCGAAAGCCTATACCCGGCGTTAAATTCTCACACAGAGGCGCTAAAATGCGCACTCCGCATTTAGTTCCCCTTAGCCACCAAGCCATCACTATACTGAAAGAAATTTGGGCATGGACGGGTGAACATGAATTGATCCTAACGGGCGCTCATAATCCCTTTAAACCCATGAGTGAAAATACCGTCAATAAAGCCTTACGTGTGATGGGCTATGATACGAAGACTGAAATTTGTGGACACGGTTTTAGAACGATGGCGTGTAGTTCATTAGTCGAATCAGGTTTATGGTCGAAGGATGCAGTAGAAAGGCAAATGAGCCACCAAGAACGTAACTCAGTGAGGGCTGCTTATATTCATAAGGCAGAACATATAGACCAACGCCGATTAATGGTGCAGTGGTGGGCGGATTATTTGGATGCTAATCGTGAACAAACTATTTCGCCATTCGACTTTGCAAAGTTGAATAATCCAATGAATCACTAAAACTTTAGCCATGTCATATAGGCGATCCATTTTCAATACGAGGAGTCGAATACTACGGTGGTATGCCGACTATATCGATTCATTGCGAAATGGTGGCAATATTGTTCATGGGAATTTTCATCGTCAAAACGCATGATAACTAACCACGATTTATCGTAATACATCTCATTCAATAAAGAAGCTTTATCACTGAAAGCCTCTGTCCTCACGGACAGGGGCTTTTTTGCTTTTTAATCAAAATAAAAGGAAATTATCATGGAAAATTACATTCGTTGCCCGGCCTGCGATTCAACTCGCATTCGTGAACGTCATATCGGGAAAAAGACAGGAGCTGTTGCTGGTGGCGTATCAGGCGCACTAGCTGGAGCGTCTATCGGCTCTGCTGTTCCTGTTGTAGGGACGATTGCTGGTGCTGCGGTAGGCGCTCTATTTGGACGTTTAGTCGCTGGAGCTACTGCTGGGGCTGTGAGTGGTTCAGCTTTAGATGGCGTGGTATTTGATCGTTATGAATGTATCGAGTGTGAATACACGTTTGATTGATAGCCATAAGTTAACGGAAACCCCTGATGGGGTTTCATCTCTTAGGAGTCTGTGAGTCTGAACTGACCCTAGTTTATTGGACAGGGGCTTTTTTCGTTTTAACCCGCGCAAATTGAGATCATGATAGAAAGCATAACATGTTATCGGGATTGTAAGGCAACTCATTATCCTGCTCTAAACCGTCATTAATCATTTTTAAAGCGAGTTGCCTGTTTTTCAGCTGATTGGCTTTTTATATCAATATCATCTTCTAAAGGGAAATAGATCTCTTTATCAAAATATCGCCATTAATTAAATCACAATACATCAATAATAGGACACGAATATGCGTATAACAGCGACAGCTTCCCCATGCCTAAAATCGGGAATGATTTCTGTTTTTATTACGAACTTAGGAAAATATAACGAAGGTGAACTAGTTGGTGAGTGGCTTGAGCTTCCAGCAACCTCAAAAGAGATCGAACACTGTTTAATGCGGATTGGCATTGATGGTATTCACTATGAAGAGTATTTTTTGACCGACTATGAATCTTCAATTGATGGCCTTTCTTCTTACATTTCAGAATACAGCCTTTTAGATGAGTTGAACGAGTTAGCCACGCAATTAGCCATGTTATCGCCTGATGAAATTGACCTTTATCAGGCTGCTATTGAAATCGCTTCTTCAGCGAGTTCAATCCATGATTTAATTCATTTAGCGGATAATTTAGATTCTTTCCAGCAATTAGAGGGGGTCAATAATGAATATGATTTAGGTTATTACTGGATAGAAGAAAGTGGTTGTTATGATTTAGCACAACTTGGGCACTTATCCCACTACTTTGATTATGAACGCTATGGACGTGATGTTTGTTTTGAACAAGGGGGTATTTTTCACAATGGAGGATATGTTTATCGTACGGGTGGGTAGATAGGGCAACCCGGTGATGGTAAAGCCGCTTCCCGACCTTGAGGGAAGAATAAATGATGCGGAGGGATACCGATAACATAAATGAGTTAGAACAGTCTCCAATCAAACTTTACTTTAAGCCATCTTTATGGATATACGTAAAGATGGCTATTATGGCATTATTTTTTTATTTAATTCAAGCTATTAAATAGATAATTATCTTACTATGAGGGAACAAAGACAAACCAAGATGAACTTAAGCGCTTATTCATGGCTATTCCAATGCGTCATCGGGTACATCAACAGCATCACCTAAGAGATCATCGGCTTGGGCGAAAATAAACAGTTTTAAAAACTGTTCAATACGCATATTTAGCTTAAACGGAGGGAGTGCCACGCCACCTTGTTTATCAAAATCAGCTTTGGCTTTTATTTTATCTACCGAATCTTTTAAGGCATCGAAGCGACCAAAGTTGTTCAGGTTTTTCTCGCTTACGTTATCAGACATTAATTCAATAAGCAGTCCTTTATCGGGTTATGATAACAAAACTGAAATTTGCGGGAAAATACAATAGAAAAACCCGCAATAACCTAAAAAACACTATAAAATTTGAAACAAATAGAAAATTGAGTTTTTAAATATTTTGTAATGAAGTAAGAATGGCTAACTGTCTTATCGCCTGAGCTATCACACTATCAGCGCTCTTAAATCAAGGAGTGCTATCCTTTTTTAAAATTTGTTATATTTGCCTTTTTATTCTAATAACAGGCACTACCTTTCTTTTCTACAAAATAAAATTAAATCTTATTTAGGACAGCACCTAATTATATATTCCATAGAAGAAAAATACCGATTTAAAGAACGATGACAATGATGTTTTAAAACCGAGTAAAGTCGGTTTTAAAACATTAACCTAAAAATCACCAAACTAACTAATCAGAAATAAGTTTATATAAATCATATGCTTTTACTTTTTTTGCTTCAATAGTTTTCATAATGTAGCCTTTAATTTCATTAATTTTAGAAACAGAAGCACCTTTACCATTAAATGCTTTAAAATCAATAACAAGCTCAGCGACTTCTGATTTCTTCGTTGAATATTCTGGGAATTCATATGAAACCTTACACTCTGCATCATAGTCAATGTCTTGCATTGTGTAGCTTGCCACGAGCTTTGATATTTTCAGATTTGGATGAAGGCTTCTATTTCTGAAGAATATAGACTCACCTAAAGTACCTTTTAGCTTTAACTCTTCAATATTACTCTCCAACCACTTTAGATCATCAGGAAAATTAGTTGCTCCATCCGGATAAAAATCAACATCTATAATTTTTTGAAAATAAAACTCATTTTGGATATGAGATTTGGCAATACTCTCAAGAAATAATATTCTTTTAGAATTATCAAAATGATTAAACTGAATTTTCAATATTTCAGAGTCTTGCTTAATATGCCCTTGAGCTTTCAAATGAGAATTCAATTTTCTGAGTATTTTATCTGCAACTAGTTTTGTTTCTTGAGAAGTATGATTGAGGGAAATATTCACCTCAACATCATCTTTTTTTTCACTATTTTTTTCTAATTCTATTCTACCAGAAAAATACTGTTCTGCTTCATACCAACCATTCATTAGATCTATACGTTTTATGGTGAAATCTAAAGCTATAGAATCGTCATTATCTTTTACATAAAAATCAGAAATACTTGTTACTTCATAATTACAAAAAGGATCATCAATCAAATCAGATAAGTTGAAATTATCACCTATAGAATCAATTAAAGACTCTTCTGAGTCCCACTTAAGAGTCCTCATGTTAATTTTTGAGCTATGCTCTTTAGTTTTAATTCTATCCTGAAGAAAATAGTACTCCGATGGGCTTACTAAAGTTTTAATCAATAATGGAACGGTATTATTTTTTTCGTCACTAGAGCAAAAGACTCCCCTTCCTCGTAATACAGACTTTACTTCACTTTTACTTATCTTTGATTGAGACAAGAGACTTTTTAAATTATCACCACTAGGTAGAATCATAGAATCCATTATCTTACCCTCGAAAATCGGTATTGTAGGAATCAATTTCTATATTTATATCTCTCTCAAGAGACAAACGTAATCTGTCCAAGTCTTCCTTAGCATCCAGTTTGTTATAATTACTAAATACGAATAAAAGATTTTTAGATATATCGGCTACTAAATCCCGTGTGCATGATAGTAAATGCGCAATGCTATCAGCAGAAAATGGCTCAGATGAAACCAAACAAATGATAGGTTGTTCTTGATTTCCTCTGTCAATGACAAAAGGGATGATTGGAGAAGAAATATATTCAACCGGAAATATTTTCCCAAAATATCTCTTACCAGTTATCGTCAGGTTTAGAGATGTTGGAGGATAGAAAAAATTAACTTTATCATCACCATACTTATTCTTTATATAAGTAATGCTCTCATATAAAAAAGATGCTCTTTTATTATCCACAACATGTATAGTTCTATATTTAAGATCACTACTAATTTGTGAGTTCTTAATCGAACTAATAATATCTTGTTTATCCGGATTAGTGTCATTATTAATATAAAAAAGAACCCCTGTATCAACTCTTTTACAACCATTATACCGACCAACAGAAACCACCTGCTGGTTGATTTCTTTTTTTAGTGGGGATTTTGCGTAACACTCAATAGCCGTAGCAATATCTTCGAAATGGCTTTTAAAAGTTGATGCCACTCTAGAATAAGGATTTGATGAATACTTTGATGATACTATTACATTCTCTATAGTTTTTGATTCTAACGGTGAATTATAAACAAATAGGGCATCAATACCATGTGTATTTTTTCCATGTTTACGAGTATGGCAGTCAACATGCTTGTTTGTCGCGTGGTTCTCCCATCCAAATATATTAAGAAAATGCGAGACTATATCCTCACCATAATCCCCTACTAGTTTAGAAAACTCCCCCATGAAATCGTCCTCTTATGTTAAATAAAAAAGTTAAAGCCCATTGACGCGTAGACCAAATTTTCAATGTGTTGAGCATGGTTATAAGTTCCTCTAATACAAATTTTATCTACATGGGCTAATCCATTATGACTCATATCCTTTCTTATGCAAAATAGTAGAAAGTGTATGACGAAACCCATGCACTGTAACGAGGCCTGCATATCCAATACGCTTTATGACTTAATTGAGGCTAATTGCGTATTCTGGCGAAGATGAACGGTTATTCCGGAGGAACATGAACGCGTTATTTCCTAACGCGCCCTAACTTCTTTTTATTACACCAACCGTTCACTTTCAGTCAACCTGTGCCAGTCGCTTTCTCATTGACTCTCCTTTCATTTCCAGCCGGTGGGCGTTATGCATCAGCCGATCCAGGATGGCATCAGCCAGCGTGTTATCACCCACACAGCCGTACCACTCATCCGTTGGCAGCTGGCTTATCATTACCGTGGCATTTTTACCGTAACGATCGTCCATCAGCTCCAGAAGATCGTTGCGTTGTGCCGGGAGTAACGGCTCCAGCCCCCAGTCATCCAGGATAAGCAACTGGGTTTTCGACAGCTGCGCAAGCTGCTTCCTGTAGCTGCCATCCGCCCGGCTGTGCGTCAGTTCAACCAGCAACCGGCTCAGCCGCCAGTACTGCACGCTGTAGCCCTGCTGGCAGGCATTGTTGCCCAGCGCACACCCCACGTAGGTTTTACCGCAGCCACAGGGGCCGGTTATCAGCAGGTTCTGTCCCCTGAGTACCCACTCGTTCTGGCTTAACTGAGCTATCCGCGAACGCTCCAGGTTCCTCGGTGGCTGGTAGTCTATATCGTGGACAGAAGCCTCCAGCCTCAGCCGGGCCTTCTGCAACAGACGTTTCTGTTTGCGCTGGTCCCTTTCGAGGGATTCATGCGTGACCAGCAGGGCCAGCCTTTCCCGGAAGGAGAGGTCTTCGTAAGTGCCGGGTTGCTCCATCTGTGAGGATGTCAATGGCAGTTTAATTTTGCCCCCTTTAAGGCTCCAGTTGGCAATTTACAATTGACCCCATTGACTACACTTCAGACACGATTGGCGCAATGCCTATTTTACGCTTATCCTTTAAACGATAACTTTCACCGCTAATTTGAATCACATGACAGTGATGCAATAATCTATCTAACATCGCAGCTGTCAATGTTGTATCATGGGCAAATGCGCTTGCCCATTGACTGAAGGGCAAATTACTAGTTAATAACGTACTTCCTTTTTCGTACCGCTTGGCTATTACGTTGAAAAAGAGATTCGCTTCTTCTCGCCCAAAAGGTAAATAACCAATTTCATCAATAATTAGGAGCTTGGGACTTATCACAACCCGTTGTAAGTAGGATTTTAATTTACCTTGATTATGTGCGGTTCCCAGTTGTAACATTAAATCTGCTGCGGTAATAAATCGCGTTTTTATATTCGACATAATCGCTTTATAGCCGAGAGCTATCGCTAAATGGGTTTTTCCAACACCGCTCGGACCCAGCATAACAACGTTCTCATGACGTTCAATAAAACTGAGACCCGATAATTCAATTAGTTGGGATTTAGGAACACCGCTCGCAAAGTTAAAGTCATATTCCTCAAGCGTTTTGATGTTAGGTAACCCTGCAAACTGCAAGAGTGTCGCCTTAGTACGCTGCATCTTAGCATTGATTTCCTCAATCAGAAGTTTTTCAATAAAGTCAGCATACGACCCTTCTTGTTCAAGGTGTTTTTCAGCAATCCTAGGCCAGCTTTCAGGTAATGCGTAGAGTCCTAGTTGGCGACAAGCATCAGCAATACGTTCAGATTGTAAATTCATAATGTTCCCTGCAACAGTTGATCATAGACGCTAAGCGGATGCTGTAGGCTTTCAAATGGCATCGGTGTCATCTTTATCTTCTGATAGCTATCAATATTGCCAAACTTTATCGGCAATGGCAGTAAGGCATTCTGCTCTGTGATTAAGCGTTGGTTCGGTATTTCACCTGTCGTACCGTGGACTCTTGCATTGGCAACTTGAGTTAACCAGTAACCGACATAACCATTTGCAGTTTGGACATCCAGTTGTAACTCTGACATCCTTAATGTTGCTTGTAATGGCACAACAAAGCTTGATTTTAGGTAACGGTTAAAACGTTCAACTTTCCCCTTTGTTTTGGCTCGATAAGGGCGACAAACGGTCAGGTTAAAACCATAATCCTGAGCAAGAGATAAAAGCTTAGGATTCCAACGATGCTCTCCTACTCGGTAAGCATCACGCTCAAGGATGATCGCCTTTGCGTTATCAAAAAGAATCTCATGAGGAACACCGCCAAAAAACTCGAAGCTACGGACTAATCCATCAACCCATGCATCGGTTCGTTCATTGTCATAAAAATGAACATAACTGGCTCGAGAGTAACCTAGCGTTGCAACAAACGCCTTTAATGCCTGTTTACCTCGCCGAATAATGGTAAAATCAACTTGCAACTGCTTTCCTGGCTTTGTTTCAAATCGTACAAGAGGTTCTGGCAATGCTTTAGGTTTTAAAGTCGCTAGATATCCACTTAATATTCGACGTTTTCCTTGATATCCCAAAGCAAGAATTTCTTCATAAAGAACGGATGCCGGTATCCAATCAGGATGAGCCGCATCAATCCGAGACTGAATATAGTCTTTAAATGGCTCTAGTTTGCTTGGACGATGAGTTTTACGCTGATAAACAGGTTTAGTATCAGTACGTTGCAAATACTTTTTAATCGTATTACGCGCTAGACCTGTTTCACGAGCAATCCTTTTGATCGACTTCCCCTGTTGTTTGAGAACTTTTATTGTCACAACCTTCTCCTGAGTTAACATTGAAAAGCGGCCTCACAAGTAAAACCGCTATATTACGTCAGGGGTCAAAATTCAATTGCCAATATGGGGTCATTTTTACACTGCCAGTAACA